>CALZHC010000012.1 GCA_945787505.1 uncultured Alistipes sp. | reverse complement strand
TCAAGGAACTTCCGTAGCCTACGGCCGAAATGCTCTGAACCAACCCCTTTCCATAGCTTTTAGAACCTGCGATAACTGCCCTGTCCAAATCCTGCAATGCTCCTGCAACTATTTCTGAAGAAGAGGCAGAACCAGAATCAATAAGGACCATCAGGGGAATATCGGTATCGACAGGCTGCTTTTCAGTATAATATTCATGAAACATTTCGGGATTCTTTCCGCGCGAAGTAATCACAAGAGTCCCTTTAGGCAGGAATATCGAAAGAATATCCACAGCTTCAGCCATCAGACCTCCTCCATTTCCTCTAAGATCGAGAATAAGCCTCTTCATTCCTCTCTCCTTTAGAGAGATAACAGCCTCACGAACCTCTTTTGCTCCTCCATATGTAAAACCACCGATCGTAATGATGCCGGTAACATCATCTATCATACCTGCATATACAACATCACTGACGTGGATGACATCACGTGTGACTGCCAACTCTTCTGTCACACCTGTGCGTCCCTTTTGAACTTTCAATCTCACGTTTGTGGATGCCCTGCCCCTCATCATACTGCTGGTCTGCGATACGGTCAGAGAGTCTGTAGAGGTTCCGTCCACCGCCAATATAAGGTCACCGGGTTCAAGCCCACTCTTTATAGCTGCTGAACCTGCATAGACCTCTGTAATCATAATTGGTCCTGAAGGAGTTTTCTGAATCATCGCCCCTACACCGCCATAGCTGCCGGTTGACATCATCTCCAGTGCCTCTTCATCCTCTTCGGGGACAAAGACTGTATATGGATCCAATGTCTCAAGCATCTTGTCTATACCGACCTTAAGCAACTTTGAAATCTGAATAGAGTCTACATATTGTGATTCCAGAGTTCTCAGAATCATAGCCTGAATTTCCATCATACGTCCGGTTTCGAAGTTTCTGGACTGGCCCGACAGATTGATCGGACAAAGGAAAACAACGGCAATAGCTGCAATTGAGTTTAAAAACTTCTTCATAATAACACCATTATCTCAAATAACGGTCTTCCTGACGCCTGATATCGTTTTCTTTGATTGTATGGCGCTTGTCGTACTCCTTCTTTCCCCTTGCCAAGGCAATATTCAGTTTGGCATAGCCGTTATCAGCAATGAACAGACGGGTGGCGACAATGGTAAGACCTTTCTCTTTAATAGCTCTGGCGAGCTTTCTGAGTTCCTTCCTGTTCAGAAGGAGCTTCCTGTCTCTCTTGGGGTCATGCTTGTTAAATGAGCCCCACCAATATTCGGCAATATGCATATTCCTCACATAGAGTTCATTGCCGATAAAATAGCAATAGCTATCGGGCAGAGAAGCCTTCCCGGCACGGATCGACTTGATCTCAGTGCCGGAAAGGACTATACCCGCTGTGAAAGTCTCCAGAAACTCATATTCAAAGGAGGCTTTCCTGTTTTTAATTTCTACTTTACTTTTAGCCTTAGGCATCAGTATTATTTTCTCTTAATTTCAGGATGAGCCTTGAAAAATTCATCAGCATCCTTCTGGAGCACTTCAACAGCTTTGAGAAGCTGGCTGTCGTGACCATTAAGAACCTCTTCGTTGGGATTATAGATCTCAACATCGGGCTCGAGCTGGAGATTTTCGAGGTATCTTCCCTTCATATCCATACATCCTACCTGAGGAATACCGAATACGGTCGAACCGTCAATCTGGTATTCCCACCATACTGCAGTCATGGTACCGGGAACAGGAGCTCCGACAAGTTTTCCTATTCCGAGCTCTTTGTAAGCCCATGGAGTACCGTGTGCGTTACTGTAGTTGTCCTCACAGATCAGCATACATGAAGGCTTGTACCATCTGTTGAAAGGGTCATCACCAATATACTGTCCGCGGGGTTTGAACTGAGCATAAAGCTCACCGGTGAGGAGTGAAATAACGTCTTCGTGAAGCCATCCACCGCCATTGTGACGTGTATCGACAACGATTGCATCTGCATGACGGAATTTTCCGAGAATATCACTATAGATTTCCCTGAAGCTGGGGCTGTCCATACCCTCAATATGAACATATCCGATTCTGCCGTTTGAAGCCTCTTCCACTATCTTCTGGTTTCTTTCAACCCAGCGAGAATAGAGCAATGAACCCTCTGCTCCCTGACTTATACCTTTGACTTCCACTACGAATTCTCCCTTCTTGTCAGGATTTTCTATTGTAAGTCTGATCTTCTTTCCAACTTTGCCTGCAAGGAGAGGATAGTAGTCCATTCCCTTAACGATCTTTTCTCCGTCGATAGCTTTGATTATAGCTCCTGTTTTTACATCAGACTTGATAACGGCAAGAGGACCTCTCTTGAGAATTTCCTTTATCTTGAGTCCGTCACCATCGTATGTATCGTCATAGAATACGCCGAGTGATGCAGTAGGTTCAACATTTGAGGACGAGTATGATCTCGCACCGGTATGTGAAGCATTGAGCTCTCCAAGCATTTCGCTGAGCATTTCTGCGAAATCGGCATTGTTATTTATGTGAGGGAGGTATTTGCTGTATTCTTTCTTGTAGAAATCCCAGTCGACACCGTGGAGATCTTCAACATAGAATTTATCAAGTACCTGTTTCCATGCGTGGTTGAAGATATATTCTCTCTCCTGAGCGGGTTTGTATTCGAAGCTACCGTTAATAGCGATAGGTGTCACTGCTCCGCTTGCGAGGTCAACCTTCACAGGTGAGCCATACTGTACCATGAAGATGGCATTTGCACTTTCGTTCATGACAAGTCCGCTGGAACCGGCTCCCTTGACGAGAATTTTGGTATCACCCTTCTTCAGATCGCGTACCCAAAGGTCAGGCATGCCTTCAAAAGAGCAGAGATAGTAGAACTTGTCTCCCTCTTTATTGAGGACTCCATCGACAAGGTGTGAAGAGTGGTTGGTAAGTCTGAATACTCTATATTTTGCATTTTCGATATCGAGAACGATCTCTTCCTGCTTAGCATCAGCCTTCTCTTCATCTTTCTTTCCCTTTTTATCTTTCTTTTTGTTTTTCTTGTCTGCCTCTTCTTTTGCCTTCTTGTCAGCCTCTTCCTTAGCCTTCTTAGCTTCGGTGTAAAGTCCGAGCTCCTCTTCGTTCATTCTGAACTTTTCATACTCTTCGAGATCAAAGAACATTATGTAGGCATCGGATTCTGCGCCCCAGCTGCCGTGGCTGCGGTAACCTGCACGGTCACTTGCCCAAATCATAGCCTTTCCTCCAAGAACCCATTTAGGTGAGGAGTCAGAGTAGCCGCTGTTGGTAAGGTTTATCATCTCACCCTTGCCGGAAGCAGGGATAAGTGCCACGTCTGTATTGTTCCAACCTCCATCGAAGATGCAGTTAGATAGAATCCACTTGCCATCGGGTGACCACTGGAACCACTGGTCGCCATCCACATATGAATATTGGTATTTTGCTTCCATTACAGTTCTAACCTTCTTGGTATCGAGATTCAGAACACGGATTTCAGTTCTGTTCGCCAGGAATGCAACCTCTTTTCCATCAGGGCTGAACTGAGGCTGGAATGAAGCTTCGTCGCTGTTGATAAGATTTTCCTCCTTTATTTCTGTAGCATAGGTGAAGAACTTTTCATCTTCATTTACGATGGATGCTCTGTAGACCTGCCATACGCCATCCCTTTCAGATGAATATATGAGTGAACGACCGTCGGGAGCGAAGTCAAGATCCCTCTCCTGAGCTGCAGTGTTGGTAATTCTCTTTGTAGTGGCATATTTGTCAGATGTAACATAGACATCTCCACGGAAAGTAAAGGCAATCTGCTTGCCATCCTTGCTGACAGCCATATCTCTGCCGACATTCCTAACATTCCAGTTTGTCACCTCTTTATTTAGGTCATCCGCAACGATGCGTACATTTACCTTGCGTGGCTGATTGCCATTTACGATAGTATAAATCTCACCATCATAACCGAAGCAGAGGTCTCCCTTGTCAGATGCAGAGAGGAAACGTACAGGATGGCTCTTATATTCAGTAATCTGCTTTTCGTTATCTCCGTTGAGGTCTCTGTACCAGATATTGAAAGAGCCGCTCTTTTCGCTCAGATAGTAGAAACCTTTGTCATTATTGACCAAAACAGGATTTCTGTCTTCACCTTCAAATCCGGTAAGCTTGAGGAATGAAGCATCCTTTACATCATCCCCCTTGAGAGAGCACTGCCAGATATCTCTGGTGATGGAAGATGTATGGTGCTTGCGCCAGTTATCTTCGTAACCTTTCTTGTCATGATAGAGGAAATATTTTCCATCCTGTGAGAAACAGATATCTTCAAGAGGAAGTGACGAGAACATCTGAGGTCTTCCTCCCTGAGTATTAACTGAGTATATTTGATAAAACTGTGATGAGGGAAACTGCATGCTTTCGGCATCAGGCATAATGAAAGCCGAAAAGAGAAGAGTGTTGTTATCCTTGAAAGCTATAGGCCTTTCACCACCAGAGTGTGTGGTAAGTCTTACAGCTGTTCCGCCATCTTTAGAGACAATGAACACGTCATTACTTCCCATTCTGTTTGATGAGAATGCGATTCTACTTCCGTCAGGGCTCCAGACGGGATTAGAATCATAGGCCGGATTAGTGGTAATCTGGCGAGCAAGTCCACCCTCAACAGGTACTGTGTAAATATCACCTTTGTATGTAAAGGCTATTGTCGTACCATCAGGAGAGATGGCACAATAACGCATCCATGAAGGAGCGTCATTCTGAGCAGACATTACTGATGAGAAAGCCATCAGACCCAATGCTGCTGAAATTAATTTTTTAAACTTCATATTGTTGCTATTTATTAACCATTATATCAAGTATCATATTGTCGGTCACCTGCATTCCCTTGCTGCCAATAGTTCCGAGATTACGGATCGACTTTTCGATGTCGTTGTCAATAATTCCATCATTGGCAGTAACATACCTGTAGTTCATCGCCAGCAGAGCAGACTGCACTGAAGAGGATACACCTGATGCCACCTTGAGGGCACAGCCGACCTTGGCTCCATCACAGACCATTCCGGTGATGTTTCCTATCATGTTCTTTATACTATAGCAAATCTGTTCAAATGATCCCTTTCTGAGCATTACGATACCTGCAGATGATCCGGTAGATGCTACCACACATCCGCAAAGTGCTGAAAGTTTACCCAGATGGCTCTTGATATGGATTGCAGTAAGATGGCTCAGGATAAGTGCTCTGATGAGCTCTTCTTCTGTCGATCCGAACATCTGTGCAGCAGCCACAACAGGCATTGTGACTGTAATTCCCTGATTACCGCTGCCGGAATTGCTCATCGCAGGGAGTGTACATCCTGCCATTCTCGCATCGGATGCAGCTGCCGTCAATGACATACAGTGGGTAAGAAGGCCTTCACCGAAGATCTTGTCATTGACATTGTCAAGGATTGTACGTCCTACCTGAAGACCATATTCGTTCTTGAGTCCCTCCTTTGCAAGAGCCATATTCATGGATGCAGCATCTTTAATAAAGGATATGTCATCCATTGAGGCGGTACAGGCGAACTCGTAGATTTTCTTCATATCAATGCCGTAATCGATAGTAGTATGGCCGGCAGGCTGCTCAGAACCACCGCAACTGCCCGTCATGTAGTCTTCTATAACCTCATTGTCCCTCTGTACGAATACTATGGAGTCATGATTGTCCGAGATGACACTCTTTGCCCTATGACCACCTTCGAAAATGGCCTCAACATCTATGTAGAGCTTTTTGTCGGTCTTGGCAAGTGTAATAGTCACTTTGTTTGCTGCGACATACTCTTTTGCCTTGGCAACAGCCTCGTCATTGAGATCCTTGAGAACCTCAAGGCCATATTCCGCCTTTCCGCAAGTAACTGCAAGAGCCACTGCGATATGGAGTCCGACCATGCCAGTTCCTGGGATACCTACACCCATTGCATTCTTGAGAATATTCGCACTGACTGCCACATTCACGAATTCAGGGGTCTGTCCCGGGAAAAGTGAACATGCCTTAGCCACAGCAAGAGCTACTGCCACCGGTTCAGTACATCCCAGTGCAGGCTTTACTTCACGATGGAGCAACTCAAGTATATGATTATAAGCTACGCTGTCCATATTATCTGTTTTCTGACAAATATTTCTCTGCATCCATAGCGGCACGGCATCCTGCTGCTGCTGCATTCACTGCCTGACGGTATGTAGGGTCTTGTACATCACCTGCAGCGAAAATACCTTCACGGGATGTTCTGCAGCTCTTGCCCTGAGTTATGATGTAACCCTCTGCATCAGTATCCACCCATTCTTTGAAAATATCTGAGTTGGGATGGTGTCCTATGGCGAGGAAAAATCCGTCAATGTCTATCTTGACCTCATCCTTGCCGTCCCTTACAAGAATTGCACCATTCACACCCATATCATCTCCGACAATCTCTTTTGTTTGATGTTTCCAGAGAATTTCGATATTCGGGGTATTGAGAACACGTTCCTGCATTGCCTTTGAAGCGCGCAGAACATCTCTGCGGACGATCATATAGACCTTATTGCAAAGAGTTGCCAGGTATGACGCCTCTTCACACGCTGTATCACCTCCACCCACTACAGCCACATTTTTCTTTCTATAGAAGAAGCCATCGCATGTGGCACAGGCAGAGACACCCTGTCCTCTGAACTTTTCTTCAGATTCGAGGCCAAGATATTTTGCATTGGCACCTGTAGCAATGATTACCGCATTTGCCTCCACCCATTTTTCATCATCGATCAGCACCTTGAAAGGTCTTTCTGAGAAATCTACTTTGGTGGCAAAACCAAATCTAACATCAGCGCCGAAACGCTGCGCCTGAGCCTTGAACTCCTCCATCATCTGCTGTCCGGAGATGCCATTGGGGTATCCGGGGAAGTTTTCAATATCAGTAGTTGTGGTAAGCTGGCCGCCCGGCTGAAGTCCTTCGTAAACAACAGTCTGGATATTTGCTCTACAAGCATAGATTGCAGCGGTATAACCTGCAGGACCGCTTCCTAAAATCAACAAATCAATTTTTTCCATATTTTCAGTCTCCAATTTTTTTATCTTTTTGTAGGTTTGACATTACTCTTTATGCGTGCCGGACTCTTCTTCTTGTAACTCAAGAAGATAATTATTATTCCGGCTATTATGAAAGGAAGGCTCAGGACCTGTCCCATATTGATAATCATTGACTCTTCAAAAGCCTCTTGAGGCTGTTTCACGAATTCAACTAAAAATCTCACACCGAAGAGCAGCACGAGGAAAAGTCCGAAAATAGTACCGGTGTAGACCTTGTCGAGCTTTTTGTAGTAGATCCACAGAAGCAGAAGACCTATCAACAGATATGAAAAAGCTTCGTAAAGCTGGGTGGGATGTTTAGGCATTGTCTCTCCGTTCCTCTCAAAAATAAATCCCCATGGAAGAGTGGTTTCATAACCATAAATTTCTGAATTGAAAAGATTTCCGAACCTTATCATCATTCCGGCAAAACAGATCGGAATAATAAGCCTGTCCAGTATCTGGATATAGTTGAATCCATATTTCCTGCCGTACTTCCACACATACCACCACATGGCCAACAGAACCCCTATTGCCCCACCATGCGATGCAAGTCCCCCTTTCCAGGTCATAAGGATCTCCTCAGGATGAACCTTAAAATATGCCCAGTCATAGAAAAACACATGCCCGAGTCTGGCCCCGATGAGAGCTCCAATAAGAAGAGCATAAAGCATAGGGTCGAGCAGTTTATCAGGCAACCCTTCGTGTTTGAAAAAGCGGCCCATAATCCAATAACCCAACGGGAAGAAACCCGCTACAAAAAAGAGAGAATACCATTTAAGGCTGAACCCCCCAATAGAAAATATATCGGGAGAGACATTCCAGTTGATGTAAAGCAAATCAATCATATCTATTATCTTTCAAGTCTTGTAAACACACTTAAAGGGAGGCATCTTCCGAAGTTATCCTGAAGAATCAGCTCTCCGGAAATTCTTCGCCCCGACTCACCACAGGCACACTTTACAAGGGTATCGGCGAGCATTGCAGAATAACCATTGGAATAGAGATTCAGAACCATAAAAGCATTCATGGGCGAAAGAATCGCCGCACAGCCCTTAAGAAGTTCATAAAGGGACTCATCCAGTTTCCACCTCTCCCCGTCAGGACCTCTGCCGTACGCGGGGGGATCAAGGATTATGCCATCATACTTGACACCTCTGCGGACCTGCCTTTGGACGAATTTCATCGCATCCTCGAGAATCCATCTAATATTGTCAAGTCCCGAGAGTTCCATATTGCCACGAGCCCATGTGATCACCTGCTTTACCGAGTCCAGATGGGTTACATCCGCCCCTGCCATGCGAGCAGCAAGCGAAGCAGCACCCGTGTATGCAAATAGATTCAGAACACGAGGGGGGTCGGTAACCGACTTTTTCAGGTTATTCTCCTTGAGACGGTTTACCTGTGTAACAATATAATCCCAATTAGGAGCCTGTTCGGGAAATACCCCGACATGCTTGAAAGAGGTGAGACCAAGACGGAGTTTCATATCACCGTATGAGATAACCCACTGCTCAGGCATCCTTTTGAGCATGTTCCATACTCCGCTCTCCTCCTTTCCTGCCTTTGAAAAACCTGCTCCCTGAGTAAAGAGAGTATGCGCCATCTGCTTCCATTTATCATGGGACAAATGCCTATCCCACAAAGCCTTAGGTTCAGGGCGTATCATAATGTACGGCCCGAATCTCTCCAGCTTTTCAAAATTTCCTGAATCTATCAGTTCGTAATCTTTCCACCCGGTGGAGGGAGATTCTGTTATCATCTTCAAAATTTTAAATTATATATTTGAAACCTAAATACAAAGATAGGATTTTTACACTATTTTTGTAGAAAATATCTACTCGCAACTTTTAATTTTCAATATTATGCAAAACATCAGCACATACGACTTTGCAGGCAAAAGAGCTATTGTCAGAGTCGATTTCAATGTTCCCCTGAACGAGGCATTTGAAATAACAGATGACACTCGTATAAGAGCAGCCATTCCCACTCTGAAAAAAGTATTGGAAAAGGGAGGCTCACTCATTATAATGTCACATCTGGGACGTCCCAAGGGACCCGCTGACAAATTCTCGCTAAGACACATCATTGCCCGAGTGGAAGAACTTTTGGGCACCCCTGTTCAATTCGCAGATGACTGTCAGAAAGCCCAGCAGCAGGCAGCAGCGCTCAAACCCGGAGACGTACTTCTTCTGGAGAACCTCAGATTCTATGCCGAAGAAGAGGGCAAACCCAGAGGTCTTGCTGAAGATGCCTCTGAAGAGGAAAAGAAGGCTGCCAAAGCTGCTGTCAAAGAGAGCCAGAAAGCCTTTACAAAAACACTGGCAAGCTATGCAGACTGCTACATAAACGATGCTTTCGGCACAGCACACCGTGCACACGCCTCTACAGCCCTTATCGCTGAATATTTCCCCAATGACAAGATGTTCGGTTATGTGATGGAAGGAGAGATCAATGCAATAGACAAAGTTCTCAACGCTCCCCAGCACCCCCTCACAGCAATAATCGGAGGTGCAAAAGTATCTTCAAAGATAGGTATCATCGAACATCTTCTGGACCGCGTTGACAACATGATTATCGGAGGAGGCATGGTCTACACCTTCAGAAAAGCACAAGGCGGTTCAATCGGAGACTCCCTCTTCGAAGAAGACCAGCAGGAGACCGCTTTGAGAATTCTTGCCAAGGCTCAGGAAAAAGGCGTGAAGATTCTGCTTTCGGATGAAGTGGTAATTGCAGATGCATTCGACAACAACGCAAACAGTAAAATAGTTAAGAACAATGCTATCCCTGACGGTTGGATGGGTATGGATGCTGCCCCCTCTACAGTTGAACAATGGAAAGAGGTTCTTTTGGCTTCCAAGACCATCCTCTGGAATGGTCCGGTAGGAGTATTCGAGATGCCCAACTTCGCAAAAGGAACAGATGCAATCGCTGAAATCCTTGCTGAAGCTACTGAAAAGGGTGCATTTACCCTCGTTGGCGGTGGTGACTCTGTAGCAGCAGTAACCAGAATGGGATACGCAGACAAAGTAAGCTATGTATCGACAGGAGGTGGTGCAATGCTCGAATATCTCGAAGGAATAGAGCTTCCCGGCATCAAAGCAATTCGCAAATAAAACCACCATTCTTTATATATAAATAGAATAGTTGATAATAATAAAAGAAGACGGTGACTAATCAGTCAATAAAGACTTTTTAGTCACCGTCTATTTTATGTATATGGATTAATGATTCCTATTAGCAGCAGCCGGTACAGCAGCAAGAGCAAAATCCGTTAGCACGGATAAATGCAACGATAGCAACTGCAGCGAAGATAGCGAAAATGATGGTTGCAACGATGTAGGAGATACATTTGAGCCTTCCAATCCATTTGTTATTGTTCCATCCGAAAGTATGGAGAGCACTCCAGAAACCATGTGTAAGGTGGAACCATACAGCTACAAACCAGAGAATATAAAGAAGGGTAACCCACCATGGTTTGAAGGTTGTTTCCATAAGGGTTACAGGGCTGATAAGATCCTCATGAGCGACACCCATGAATTCTTTAAGCTGCATTTCAGCCCAAAAGTGTGTAAGGTGGAATGCAAGGAATCCGAGAACGATGATACCGAGAACAAGCATATTTTTCGCTGCCCATCCGTCGCTTGCACTTTTATTGGCTACTGCATATCTCTGATTTCCACGAGCCTTCAGGTTGGTGTAAGAGAGATAGAATGCATAGATGATGTGGATAATGAATCCGGCAGCAAGAACCGGAACCATAATGGTCACAATCGGCAATGCCATGAACTCACAACCCGAAACAAACCATTCAGGATTGAAGATATACAAAGCATTGATAGTGCCGTGCAAGAGAAGGAAAAGTATCAGGAACAGACCGGTAACGCTCATGATTACCTTCTTTCCGATAGAAGAAGTAAAAATATTAGCCATTTCTTTAAAAAATTTGATTTGTTTGGCAAAGATAACTCCTTGCTTGTAATTTTCATAATCTTTAAATACTTTTGTTCACAAGTTTATGCGTTTTTTGACAAAAATGAAGAATGATAGACCATATATAATAGCAGGTCCATGCTCTTTGGAATCAGAAGAGCAAATTCTCAAGTGTGCGGAGGGAATAAGCAAGCTGGGGATAGAGGTTCTCCGTGCCGGAATCTGGAAGCCCAGAACACATCCAGGTTCATTTGAGGGAATAGGCGATGCCGGAGTTCTGATGCTTAAAGAAGCAGCCATGAAGTACGGACTCAAGTGTGCCACAGAGGTGGCAAATCCCAAACATATAGAATCAGCATTAAAAGGGGGAATAGATATACTTTGGATTGGAGCCAGAACCACCGGAAATCCGTTTATGGTATCCGAAATAGCATCAGCACTCTCTGGAACTGACATTCCCGTAATGGTCAAAAACCCCCTCAATCCCGACATAGAACTTTGGTGCGGAGCAATCGAGAGGCTCACACGCTCTGGATTAAGCAATATCACAGCACTCCATAGGGGTTTTTACAGCTATACAGACGGAATCTACAGAAATCCACCCATGTGGCACATTCCCGTTGAACTCAGAAGGAGATTTCCGAAGATGAGAATCATTTGCGATCCGAGCCATATATGCGGAGACAGAAGACTGGTGGAAGAGATTGCTCAGCAGGCAATTACTTTCGGCTTTGACGGACTTATGGTAGAGTGTCACCCGGATCCCGAACGCGCCCTTAGCGATGCCGGCCAGCAGGTAACTCCCCAAATGCTGGGCGAGATACTATCCCACCTGAAGATTCCGGTTTCGACAGACAAGGAGAAAGACTTTGACAGGATGGCGGAAGAGTTGCGAAGCACTATCGATTCACTTGACGAGACGCTAATCGACATTCTGGCCAGAAGAATGGATGCTGTAAGAAGTATCGGCAGTCTGAAAAGAAAAATGGGGCTGCCTGTATTGCAACCCCAAAGATGGAACAACGTGCTTGAGAGTGCGCTTGTCCACGCAAAGGAACACTCACTCGACACATCGTTTATAGAAAAGATCTTTACACTGATTCACGAAGAATCAATGAAGAATCAGGTCAGACAGTCATGATCTCTTTTTCCTTAGCAGCGATAACTTCATCGACCTTCTTATTGAATTTGTCGACATCCTTCTGGATAACTGCTTCAGAATCCTTTGCTTCATCCTCAGGCATACCGTCTTTCTGAGCCTTCTTGAACTGGTCGTTGGCATCGCGACGTGCGTTACGGATAGAGATTTTGGCAGATTCACCAGCTGCTTTCACCTTCTTAACGAGATCCTTACGTCTATCTTCTGTAAGAGGGGGGATGGTTATTCTGATCTGTACACCATCATTCTGAGGAGTAACACCGAGGTTGGCATCCATAATGGCTTTTTCGATCTTGGCAATCATATTCTTTTCCCAAGGCTGGATAAGGATTGTACGTGCATCAGGAACAGTAATACTTGCCACCTGAGGAACAGGTGTGGGGCTGCCATAGTAGTCTACCATTACATTGTTGAACATAGCAGGATTGGCTTTACCTGCTCTATAGGTCTTGAGATCCTCTTCGAGGAAAGCTACCGCATCCTGCATCTTCGCTGCAGCACCCGCGATAATATCTTTTGAATTTTCAGCCATATAAAGTATTGTTAAATTATTGTTATTCACCTTTTACGATTGTTCCTATATTCTGGCCGGAAAGAAGACGTGAGAGATTTCCCTTACCATTCATATCGAACACTACGATTGGCATATTATTATCCTTGCACAGAGCAAAAGCTGTACTGTCCATAATACGCAGACCATCTGCAAGAGCTTTGTCGTATGAGAGGGATGAATATTTCACTGCAGTAGGATCCTTTTCGGGGTCTGCGGTATATACACCATCGACACGAGTTCCCTTGAGCAGTGCATCTGCACCTATTTCACACGCCCTGAGTGCAGAAGCTGAATCAGTAGTGAAGAAAGGATTTCCGGTACCACCTGCAATAATCGCCACAGAACCGGCCTTCATAGCCTCGACAGCCTTGTCCCTGTCGTAATACTCTGCGATTGGCTTCATTGGAGTGGATGTAAAGACAACTGCATCTACCCCGGCACTTTTGATAGCCAGAGAGAGGCCTATGCTGTTTATAACAGTGGCAAGCATTCCCATTTGATCGCCCTTTACTCTGTCAAAACCCTTACCCACACCAGAGAGTCCTCTGAAGATGTTTCCGCCACCCACAACGATAGCAACCTCGACCCCTGAACGCACTGCTGATGCGACCTCTTCAGCATATACAGAAAGGACATTTTCGTCGATTCCCTTTCCGTCGGGACCACCGAGGCTCTCGCCACTAAGTTTTAGGAGAATTCTTTTATAGTTCATACGATAATTCATTTATCCTACAAAGATAAACGAACTTTTCAAAGTTTCAAAGCACTGATATCACAATTCGCGTATCACACTATCACTGACGAAGAGTCTCTCTTTGGGTATGAAGACCCTGTCTCCCTCTATTGCAAGAGCTCCACAAGAGCACAATCGGTTGAAACTCTCCCTGTCGCTGACCAGGTCATTGAGAACAGAGAGTTCCATTCCCTCACACCGCCTTAGGCCAAGCATGATGGTTTCTACCCTGATGTCCTCACTATCTAGCTCTTCACTCTCAAAGGGAAGAACAGAGTGGTCATTATAATGGTAATACGCAATATATCTTTCTATATCAGACAGATTCCACATTCTGCACCGACCGTCGAAAGAGTGGGCACCAGGCCCCAGACCTATATATGGGACCCTCTCCCAATAGGCACTGTTATGCTTTGAACGGAATCCCTTTTTGGCAAAATTGGATATTTCATACTGACAGTACCCGGCATACTCAAGCATCTGTTGTAACATCTCATACTGAGCCGCACAAAGCTCATCAGACGGTTCGTTATACTCACCCCGCTGCGCACGGCATCCGAGTAGGGATTCTGCTTCAATGCCCATCTGATATGCAGAAATATGTTCAGGCTCCAGCGAAATTATCCGGGTCAGATCTTCTCGCCAGAGTGACAAAAGATCCGCCTCATCGGAAGTACCCGAGGGTGCGGGGTCGTAACCGAAAATAAGATCCAAAGAAATATTGTCGAAGCCACCCTCCCTGAGCAATCTGTATGCACGGATCGCCCCGGCTGAATTGTGCCTTCTGTTCATCCACCTGAGAGATACATCATTAAATGACTGCACCCCCATGCTCACCCTGTTGACCCCGCACTCACGCAGTAGAGAGACCAGCCGTGGTGTCACATCATCAGGATTCACCTCAACGGTAAATTCCCCGACACAGTAGCGGGCTGCAAGAGATGCCATTATTTCAAAGAATTTGCCTCCGGCCAGAGAGGGTGTGCCTCCACCCACATACAGAGTCTTCACATCAGAGGATGAAGAGCTCATCAAATCCAAGAAGCTCTTCCGGGCAGATATCTCACCCAGAAGAGCCTCATTATACTCTTTTTCCTTTCCCTTGTCCGTAACGGAATAGAAGTCACAATAAGTGCAGAAAGTCCTGCAGAAAGGGAAATGAACATAAATCATACACTGCAACTATTTGAGAAGCAACTCACTGCCTCCTATTTCGCCTCCAAGTGTAAAGACCTCAACATTGTAAAGACCCTTTGCGAATCCCTGCTCTGGAGCGAAGTAGATACATACCTCTACCTCCTCTCCCTGATAATCGACTTCACGGGACTCTGTGTAGACAATCTGCTCACCACCCACCTCAACTATATTGGTGGCGTTGTTGGTCATTAGTATTCCGTCAGGATCCTTCACACGAATGTAGACTCTCATTGGACCTCGCTTAGCTATGTCATTCTCTACCAGATAGAGACATGTCTTCATCTTGACAGCCCTGCTGCTTCTGTCTGTGAGCTTGTTGGATTTGTTGATTGCAATGACCGAGATGCCTCGTCCCTTGACAGCCGAGCCCTTTTCCACCAGCTTGGCATATTCGTCGGAAGTCTTGGTAAGTTCCTGAATCTTCTTGTTGGACTCCTTCGCTTCGTTTCTTGCCTTTTCAACATCCTTTCTGAGAGCTATGTTGACCATATTCAGCGAGTCGATCTGCAGAATATAATGCTTCATTATAGAACGCAATGTTCCAAGTTCCTTTTCGTACTCCCTAATCTTTTGACGGTTCGCTGCATCTGTCTTCTTGATTCTGTCGAGCAGCTGGGCTACCTTCTCCCTTTCCACCTCCAGGTGATGATTAAGAGTGTCATTGTCTGACGAAAGCTGGGAATACTCTCCCTGCAAATTGATAAGATCTTCGGTAAGTTCCTCTTTTTCAACAGTAAGATCGTTAATAAGAGACTGCCTGTCAAACCACACGTAAGCAAATACACCAGCGAGAGCTACAGCGGCAACGGCAAGGACCACCACTGCAATTTTCAGATTTTTGTTATTTTTGTTTTCGTTTTCCATACAAATGATTGTTTTATCAGTTCAAAAATAGCAATTATTTCATGTTAAACGGATAAAATACAAAAATTATGCAATTCAGGGAGATTTCAGGAAATAATGAGCTAAAACAAAAAATGATGGAGATTGCAGACTCCGGAAAAATGAGTCATTCCATCATGCTGGTCGAACAGCCCGGATGCGGGGCAATCGGACTGGCCACAGCCCTTGTCCAATACATGGCATGCCCGAACCGTATTCCAGGCAAAGATTCGTGCGGTGTATGTCCCACATGCAAAAAGATTGCAAGAGGATTCCACCAGGACCTGCATTATGTCTTTCCTGTCAACTCATCTCCCCTTTCAGCCCAAAAGAGCGATCCAAAGCAGATCAGCAGATATTTCGCGGAGCCCTTCAGGGAACTACTCTCCACAAATCCGTACTTTACGGAGAGCGATCTCTATTCCCACCTTCAGATAGAGGAAAAGAGCGGGAACATAAATGTCGCACAAGCAAAAGAGATACTCGCACAACTCTCCCTCAAATCGTATGAGGGATTCAACAAATATATGATAGTGTGGCTTCCGGAGAGGATGAATGAAGAGGCCGCAAACAGACTTCTCAAGATAGTGGAAGAACCTTCGCCTGGAACATATTTCATATTCATTACACACACACCGGAAAAGGTTCTTCAGACCATCCGTTCCAGAACACTTATGATGAAGGTATTCGGAATAGAGCCTAAACTCATATCCGAGGAACTGTGCCAAAGATTCGGAATCACGGAAAACGATGCGGCAATATACGCAAGAGCCTCAGGAGGAAGCGTTGGAAAAGCCATAAAACTGTGTAAGGAGGCTGAAGAGGGGTCCATATTCTACCCTATTGTCCAAAGATTAATACAGTGCAGGATCTCCAGAGACCTTCCTGGAATGTTGGAGTGTACAGACTCTATTGTGGATTTGGGAAGGGAAAGACAGAAAGAGTTCTGCCGCTACCTCACCGGCTTCTATCGTAAAATATTGATGGAGGGAATCGGACTCCACTCCATCTGTGATACCCTGCCCAACGAGCAGCCGATTGTCACTCAGGCCTGCAAAGTTCTTTCACGCACCACCATCCAGAAGAGTGTAACTGCTATAGAGGAGGCAACATCGGATATTGAGAGCAATGCCAACTCAAAAATAGCCTTTTGCCACCTTGTCAATCTTTTGTATACGGTCTGATACTCATTTCACACTGCCGACAGTCAAAATCCACCCTCATTCTCTTTCCATTATTGACAAGAATAAGAGGAGAGGCTTTCACTCCCATTTTGATTTTGGGACAGATTCCCAGTTCATTCCTAAGGCAATATTTGGTCCTCATAAGTTCTGTTCGGGGGTCAGCCTCAAGTTCGTATGCCGGATCAGGGGTGATACCCAGAGATTCATATAGTTCCCTGCTAAGATGATTCGAGCAGTTGAGATAATTCCTCCTTTGCGGAATATGGATATCCCTCATAGATACCCTCTCGAGTGGAACTGAAGGAATATATTGCGGCACTTGGTCATCATCTTTAACACCCGGCTCAAACTTAACTGCAAGTTCCCTCCTGAGAGCATTGAGTGACGAGGATGAAATAAACGGCACATCCTCACCTGTAATCTTTTCTACAGAAAATCTGTATATTGATGAGGTCTTTGAAAAGGAGGTGACAATATTTCTGAGAGCCTGTTCTCTGTTTTCCGCTACCTGACCGCAGATAATCCCGGTCGCACTACGACCATCCGGCAAAACTGCATTAACGACCATATCTCCACCGCCCGGGCACTCAATAGTGACCTTTGCACCTATGAGCCTTTTGGGCATATTTCTTTCCAGTTCCTTTTCAAAGAGCCTGTTATAGTTTCTGAAAAGGAGAAGTCCCTCTCTGAGAGACCTGTCACTTTTGACACATACCCTATCTCCGGAAACGGTCTCTACCCTGACACCCTGCACCTGCCCTGAGGGGCTCACATAACAGAGGCCATCACCATTGGCAAGCTTTTTTTTGAAACTCTTGTCATATTTCACTGTAATGGCAGAGAGTCCATCAGGCAAGAGGGCAACCTTCCCCACCCTGCCTACGAGCTCACCGACACCTTTTGCCGTATCCATTGAACTCCAGGGGGCATTGTTCCTGTTCCCGTCAATGAAATAGGTAGTATAACCACGGCTGAATGTTGCTGAGGGAGATGGAGTAAAACCGCCCTCCACCATACCGTAGGAACTATGGCGGTACTTTTCAGGTTCAGATGCAATGAGTGCATCAATCTCCTGCCGGTACATCCTGACAATATTCTTTACATAAGAAATATTCTTCAGACGTCCCTCGATTTTGAACGAGACAACACCCGCCCTGGCCATATCCCCTATCCTCTTTTCCAAAGAGAAATCCTTAAGCGAGAGAAGGGACTTGTTCTTCACCAGAACATTTCCGTCCATGTCAGTAAGATCGTATCTGGATCTGCACGCCTGGATACATCGTCCCCTGTTTGCGCTTCTTCCCGAGAGATACTGGCTCATATAGCACTGGCCGCTATAAGAGACGCACAGAGCTCCATGAATGAAGCTCTCCAGTTCACACTTTGTTCCCTGCCGTATCTGTGCGATCTGGTCAAGAGAGAGTTCCCTTGCAAGCACCACCCTGGTAAAACCCAGTGACTCGAGGAAACGCACCTGGTCAAGGGTCCTGATATTGCACTGAGTGGAAGCATGAAGTTCTATCGGAGGAATCTCCATCTTCAGAATACCCAAATCCTGCACGATGACAGCATCACATCCCGCATCATAAGCGCTGAAAAGGCTTCTTCTGGCATCCTCCAGCTCACTGTCGTAAAGGATGGTATTGAGCGTTAGGTAAACCTTTGCACCGAACCTGTGGGCATAATCTGCAAGAATTGCTATATCATCAAAAGAATTGCCGGCCGCCTCCCTTGCTCCGAATGACGGGCCTGCAATATATACAGCATCGGCACCGCAGTCAATAGCTGCAATGCCGATATCCTTATTCCCAGCAGGAGCAAGAAGCTCTAATGCTATTTGCATTTAAGTTCGTTTTCGATTTTATGTTTAGCGTATTCCTTGAACTGAGGATTGTTAAGGATAGCCTTATAATAGAGGCATGCATTATCCTTATCATTAAGAGCTTCGTATGATGTTGCAAGCTGATATTTGATCTGATCTGCATTCTTTGCGTTGGGTGAGAGTTCGAGGAATGCCTTGAAGTGTTCGATTGCTGAAGCACTGTTCTTAAGCTGAACAGCAGCTGTTCCGGCAATCTGATGGGCTGCAGCATTATCAGCATATTGCAGAGATTTTTCAGCATTTTCCAATGCATCTGTATAGTTTTTAGCCTTCAGGCATGCATTTGCTTTTCCTACATAGAAAGAGTTGAGGGCCTTCTCAGCTGCATTCTTCTGTCCGAATTCAGCTGCTTTCTGCAATGCTTCTACAGCTAATGTTTCGTCACCAATACGAGAAGAAGCCTGACCGAGTCTGAGCCATGCATTTCCATCATTGGGCTTGATTTCTACAACTTTCTTATAGTTTTCAACTGCTTCAGCGTATGACTTATTATTCAAACAAAGGTTTCCCTGCTGCATATATACCTGAGGAATAAGATCAAGAGCTTCCGCCTTTACGTCGTCCTGACCATATTCTTCAGCGATTTCAGCTGCTTCGTACATAAGGGCAATACCTCCATTATAGTCACCATTGGCAGCCTTTTCCTTACCGATGGAGAATGTCACTACAGGAATGTACTTCTTACAATTGTTTGCAAGCTCTTCTGCTTCAGGTCCGATAACTTCAGCATCAGCAAGAGCCTTTTTGAAATAATTGAGTGCGGATTCCTTGTCGCCTGCATTAAGGGCGTTTGCAGCTTCATTGTAGGTATTGGTTGCACTTTCGAGATCCTGTGCGTTCAAAGCCACTACTGCAAAGAGAGAAAAAGCGAGTGTTAGAATTTTTTTCATAAAGTATTTATGTTTAATAATTTTTCAACAACTTGGCAAAAGTAGATAAAAATATGGTACTTTTGTAATATGAAAGCGATATTTTTAACTCTATTCTTGTTTTTGGCTTCCATTTTTTCAGTGAATGCACAGTTCGTAGGGGTCATTGAGAACGATCCTTCAGTGCTTAAGAAAGAAATGGACAACGGTCTGACATACTACGTTATCAAAAATAATACCATACAGGGATTTGCAGATTTTTCTCTTGTTATAAAACAAGTTGATATTAATAACAGCCCCTGCCAGAAGACTATTCCAGCACTTATTGAGACCATGTCTCTGACACAAAGCAGAAATTTTCCTGATGGTGAAATTTTGGCCTTCCTCGCCAGTATGGGAGTAGAAATAAACAAAGGTATTCAACTCTCCGAAGAGAACGGTGCCATATCTTTCCACTTCCCCAACATCCCTGTCAAGAAGAACAGCAAAGTCGTGGACTCAATGCTTCTGGCCCTCTACAATATTTCAGGATTTGTCGAGATAAATGATAGGACTGTCGGCAGAGGCAAGGTCCTTCTGAAAAATCTTCTTGCCTCCCGGCTTGCTCCGGGTTCCGGCATTATGTTCGATTCCCTTTGCAGGGAGATTGACAGTATAGGGACAGAGGATGTAAGAAATTTTTACGGCATGTACTGCAAGCCCGATGTCCAGTCCATAATAATATGCGGCGATATCAACCCTTCAGAGGCCCAAATGAAGATAGAGGCACTGTTCCAGACAATACCTAAACCGAGCCGCCCCACGCCTGTAGTATCAGCTGAATCAGTTATGGGAGTCTCTGTGGACACAGCCGCAGGCTCTGCGCGCGCCGCTGCTCCGGCAATCATATATACCACGGATTCTGAAGCACATACCCCATCTATAACATTTGAATACATAACGGAAGATATCCATCCGGCACTACGAAGGACTGCATTCCCCTTTGTGGCCACCTATTACAGAGACCTTACGCTGAACATTCTATACGAAAGACTTCATAGACATATACTTAGAGATAATATTCCATTCATCAGCCTGAAGGCAGAGCCAATCAGGCATAAAGGAACCGGTTCGTTCATAATCAGAATAGAGACACCGGAAAGGTATCTCGCCGATGCCTACTGTTTTCTCTCCTCCGAACTGAACCTTCTGTGCCGTGAGGGAGCACTTGAGCAAGAGTTTTCAAGAGCAAAGGAGATGTCATACTTCGAAAGAGACTATCTCTACACAAAGAATGTCTCCGGACAGAACAGCCACCTCACGCGCCTGTGCATTGACAATTATGTAAACGGATACGGCATCTTCAGTCCATCGCTTTACAAAGCCTATCTTGAGGTGGCAGACCGCAAGAGTGACATCGTCCGCATCAACGACTACATAAGAGGGGTTCTCTCCGATACACTGCGAACAAGTTACAGAGTCCTTTCAAGCGCAAGCGAAGGCACGCTGGACTCGCTGGTCATACCTACATTGGAGAGCTGTGCATCCGACACCCTCCTCTATGCGGCAGAAGTTGCCAAAGTTCCCGAATACAAGACCAAATCGACATTTACCGCCAAAAGTGTCAATCCTGTAATCGGTTCCACATCCAGAAAACTTCCCAACGGAGTGAGAATCCACTTCAAGGAGATGAAAAACAAGTCGGGTTGGATATGGTTTGAAGCGGCAGCCAAGGGCGGACTCTCGCTCCTTGACAGTAACATACGACGTTATAACCTGTACCTCAACCATCTTTGCAACATCTCCATAGTAGACAGCATGGATAAGTATCGCTTTTCGCAAATTCAGCGCGGTGCCCATTGTACCATCGAAAGAGAGGTTACAATGGAGCAGAGGATTATAAGGGGACATTTTCACAAAGATTATTCAGACGAATTTCTCACGTTGGTTTCAGCATACTTTAAAGAAACGAAACCCGACACATTGGCTTTCGAAAACTTCCTGAAGATCTGGAGGGAGAATCCGGCAACAGACTTCTCTACCAATACCCGGCAGTTCATACTTGAAAAGAAAAGGAAAAGGAACGAGTCACTCCCCACATATCAGGAGTATACATCTATGATTGGCACAATAAACAGATTTTTCAGTAACCCTGCAGATTTTCAATTTTTCTTCGTTGGAGATACTGATGATCTGGAACTGACCAATTCTGCCATAAGAACTATAGGAGTCCTTCCTGCCAAACCCACTGTCAGAATAGTGAATGAAAACAAGAGCCTCTCATTTTCACCCTACGACAAAAGATCCTCTGTCCCCATCAGTATGAATTTCGACAGAGAGTACCATAACTTGAAGATTCTCTTCCCAAGCCCTATGAAGATAAACGACAGGCTTGCAGCAAGGGTATTGTGCTCCATCATAGAAAAACGAGTGCTTACCGAGCTTTACAGGGAGGGAATAATGGCATCCTCATCATTGAGATTCAACCGTTTTCCCAAGGAGTCGGCAATACTGGAGTTCACTATGATGACCTGCGACATCCCCTTCGATGCAGAGGATAGGATAATGACCGTAATCCATGAGCTCTTAGCCACAGGAATATCCCACGCTGAAACGGAGTCATCAAAGAAGATTCTGGTACTTATGGATGAATACAATGCCGCCACCAATCCGGAATACTGGCTGTCAATTTTCAATGAGAGATATATAGATCAGAAAGATTTCCTTAAAGAGAAAAAAAACGTACTTGATTCTATTACAGAGATA
The DNA here is from genome assembly GCA_945787505.1 of uncultured Alistipes sp. Lineage (GTDB taxonomy): Bacteria > Bacteroidota > Bacteroidia > Bacteroidales > UBA932 > Coprenecus. The sequence continues at coordinate 15,137 of CALZHC010000012.1, read as the reverse complement.
ACCCTGAACGAACTGCTTTCAGAGATACTTGACAGCGTCACTATCTCGTGGCAGATAATAAAACCACAGAAAGATGAATAATATGCCCATAATGATAGACGACATCATCGTCTCCGGTGAAATATTGGACGAATACTTTGCCTGCGATTATGAAAAATGTGCCGGAGCCTGCTGTATTATAGGGGACAGCGGAGCTCCTATGGAAGAAGCCGAACCACAGATGATCGAGGATAACTACCACCTCATCACACCCTTCATGCGCCCTGAAGGAATAGCAAAGATAGAAGAGGAGGGATTCTTCACAATAGACAGCGACTCAGACTGCGTGACTCCACTTCTTGGCAACAGCGAGGAGTGTGCCTATTGCAATTTCGAAAAAAACGGAGCATGCTACTGTGCAATAGAGCGTTCATGGTGCAACGGGAAATCAAAATTCGTAAAGCCCATCTCGTGCCGCCTCTATCCCATAAGAGTCTCACACCTGTCCAACGGTACCACAGCTCTTAACCTCCACCGCTGGAACATCTGCGAAGATGCTTTCAAAAAGGGAAAGAAAGAGAACATAAAAGTGTACCAATTCCTAAAGGTTCCTCTGATAGAGGCCTTTGGAGAAGAATTCTATGCTGCTTTGGAATATGCTGCAAAAGCAGAAGCTACTCATTAGTCTCTTCTGCTGACTCGCTATCTGAAGAGTCAGCGTTCTCTTTTTTTGACAGGAACGTAATCGTACCGCTGATTCTGAGGATCTCCTTTCTGGAACCCTGAAGAATCAGTACAGACTCCCCTTTGGTTATACTAATCTCGTCCTCGAACATCCTCATCAGACGGTTAAAGACAGAGGAAAGCCTGAAAGAGAGTCTTTCCGAATCTTCATTAACCAACTCATATCCCCTTGAAGCAAAGGCATCGAGGATAATCTTTCTGTTGGCCTCAAAATCACCGTATATGATGGTCTCTTTCTTGACATATGTCAGCTTGGGATAGAGTAGGGCCACCACGAAGAAGAGTGCCATCACCTTCGGCCATGAACCCTCCCTCAGGACTCCGCCCACATTCGAGAACATCATGTCAAAGCTGTACTCAGGTGTTATCAATATCAGGACCGAGAGGATAGCCAGAAAGACTATATTGAAAAAAACGAACGATTTTACTGTTCTTATAAGGTATTTTACTACCGGATTCTTACTATTATTCATCTCTAATTTTATTATTTACCACAAATATACTTGTTTTTATTTATCTTTGTCATCTTAATGAATATTATGGAAGAAAAAAATATAAAATACGACTGCTCCAGAGGTTGTATAACCGAAAGGACTGAGCAGCAGGAACTTATAGTAACATACCGGCCAGGATGCTGCAAGCTGAAGGATTTCAACTGGCTTTCAAAAATACACGACCCTGCCTTCGGAAACTACTATGAAGTGCGTTTCAAGAATACCCGCAAAGGTTTCTATGAAAACACATCCGGTCAGCTGCTCAAGCAGGGGGATCTGGTAGTGGTAGAGGCTGCCACAGGACACGACGTGGGAATAATCACCCTTTCAGGTCCTGTAGTCTACAGGCAGATGCTGCGTTGCCACTCCACACCCGGAACCAAGGAATTCCGTAAAATATATAGAAAAGCCAAACCGCTCGATCTGGAGAGATGGCAGGAGGCCATTGCACGTGAAAACCAGACAATGATCCGGGCAAGGGTAATCGCACAGGAGCTCAATCTTGATATGAAAATCGGAGATGTCGAGTTCCAGGGAGACGGCAGCAAGGCCATCTTCTACTATATCGCTGACGAAAGGGTCGACTTCAGGCAACTGATCAAGGTATTCGCTGAAGAGTTCCGCATCAGAATAGAAATGAAACAGATCGGGGCAAGACAGGAGGCCGGACTCATCGGCGGAGTCGGTGTTTGCGGCAGAGAGCTTTGTTGCGCAAAATTCATCACCAACTTCCAGTCAATCTCCACCCATGCTGCACGCTGTCAGGACCTCTCGCTCAACCCTCAAAAGCTTGCGGGACAATGCGGGAAACTCAAATGCTGCATCAACTACGAAGCCCCCATCTACATAGATGCCCACAAGACCATTCCCCATGTCAGCGGTCCGCTCGATCTGGTGGACGGAAACGCATATCTGGTCAAAACAGATACCCTCAAGGGAATCATGTGGTTTACCTATCAGGAAGGAAACATGTCATCAATGATCCCTGTTCCGGCAAGCGAAGTAAAACACATCCTTCACGAAAACAAGAACGGAAGAAAAGGCCCCTCAATCCAGAAAGACTCTAAGATGGAGGACAGCGTCGATTTCGTTGCTGCTATAGGAGATGACAAGATTGACAGGTTCGACGAAAAGAAGAAAAAGTCGAAGAAGAAGAAAAAGAAGAATCCGAACTCGCCCAAAAAAGAGGCGGCACAGAAAGATGAAAAATAGCATCTTACTGATACTGTCGTTGCTTGCATGCAGCTGCAGTCGCAGTGCAGATTACGATTTCTTCAAGACAAGAGGAGAGTCCGACTGCATTTCGTTCAGCGTTGACATGAACGATACGCTGTACGCTTACAATATGTACATATTGTTGAGATACAACTCATTCACACAGAGAGAAAGTATTCCTGTAGAGGTAACTATTCTCTCCCCGACTTCAGTCAGAGCATCAGAGACAGTAACACTTCCCTCATCCCGTAACCTGCTAAAAAAGAACAAAATCAAATACTCATGCGGAGCAGGATACTACGATGTGCAATACTCTTACAGGGAGGGAATAATTCCAAATGAAAGAGGAATGTGGCAGATATCGCTCACACTTCCTGAAGATGAGAAGAGAGTGACCGGAGCTGGAATAATAACCGAAAAAATACCTATAATCAGAAAATGAGAGGAAAAGACAAACTCAGAAAATTCAGGGAAAACCTCACCTTCAGCAACCTTATCCAGCCTCAGACAGAGGATGTGCTGAGAAAAGACCATAACCTTAAAGGCAATTGGGGCAAAGAGATCTTCGGAAATGACAACCCCATTGTACTCGAGCTCGGATGCGGAAAAGGCGACTACACTATAGCACTCGCAAAGAGACACCCTGAAAAGAATTACATAGGAGTCGATATCAAAGGTGCACGACTGTGGAAGGGAGCCAAGTACGCGACCGAGAACCAGATGAAAAACGTGGCATTCCTTAGAACAAGGATTGAGTTCATAGATTCTCTCTTCGGAAGGGACGAGGTATCTGAAATATGGCTCACATTCTCCGACCCGCAGCCACATAAACCACGCAAAAGACTCTCAAGCCCTTTATTTCTGAATAGATACCGGAATTTTCTGAAGGCCGATGGATTAATGCATCTGAAGACAGACAGCATATTGTTACACGAATACACCCTTGAGACCATAGCATCAGAGGGAGACGAACTCCTCTTTGCTGACAATGATATATACAACTCGGGAAGAGATATGGAATCAGAAGTAAGAGAGGTACAGACGTTCTACGAACAGATGTTCTTAGCAAAAGGGATGCCCATCACCTATATTCTCTGGAGACTCAAGGCCAAAGAGACCAGTGCCTCCTTGAAATAGGAATCCCCTAACACTGAGAGCGCATCAACTGCCTCTTTTAATTTATTGCCAAGAAACTCGGCAGCGGATTGAAGCCCGCCGTTTTTCATTACAAAGTTTCGTACCTCCGTGACAATTGCAGCGTTTTTCTCTTTGTCAGGACTCATGGGGTCGATAGCGCGCATCTTTTCCCTTATTTCACTCTCCATTGCAGGATTGTTTGAAAAGGCACACAGAAGAGGAAGAGTTACCTTTCTCTCCTCAATATCGCAATTTGAATCCTTGCCAGAGACAGAGGTAGGATAATAATCAAGTATATCGTCTCTCATCTGAAAGGAGAGTCCGAGATTGTAAGCATATCTGCTCACAGCCTCTATCTCATCGGGAGACATACCCGATACAATGGCCGAACTCTTTACAGAGGCAACGAACAGCGAGGCAGTCTTACGGGATATAATCTCTTCATAGTCTCCATATCCGGTCTTGAGGGAGTCAGCAAGCTCCATCTGTATGAGTTCACCTTCTGCCAAAGCCTCAAGTGTGCCGGCAAAGAGAGACAACACCTCGGAGGGACACCCTCTGGATATAAGTACATTTATCGCCTTTGTAAGCCAATAGTCTCCAAGAAGCAGAGAGGCACCCGGAGAAAAGGCCTTCTTGACAGTCAGTCTTCCCCTCCTATTGTCGCTGTCATCCACGACATCATCATGAAGAAGAGTCGCAGTATGAATCAGTTCGGAGGCAGCCGCACAGGCAACCACCTTATCATTACAAAGACCGCTGCCGGCATTTGCCACAGCAATTGCCAGCATCGGTCTCAATTGTTTGCCAGACGCTTCGAGAAGATAATCGTTGATAGTGTTCAACATACTGCTCTTCGATACCAAAGCCGAAGACATCAGTTTTTCAAAATCGCCCCAAAATGGCGACAACTTAAGCTTTATCTCCTCCAAAACAGTCATGGTACTAGAAAATGAATGCCAGAGAGATTTCTCCTCCCTGAAGTTTCGCAGATTCTACCTGATCTTTAATAGCAGGAATTGTGAATTTAGAAGAATCCAAGAAAGGACTTAATGTCCAGTTCCATTTGAAAGAAGCCTGGATTTTCCACACTGTAACACCGAAACCAAGTCCAACTCCATATTCAAGACGACTCTTGAAATCAGAGTTTGAGATGTCAATTCCTAAAAGCTTTCCGTTAGTGTAAAGAGCACATCCTATGTATGGAGCAACCATTACGAATGGTTTTACAACTCCAAGAATATTGATGCCCCACATTACATTGACGGGCAGACGGAGTGAACCGGTCCTTAATACAGAATTTTCACTAATTGTCAATGAACCAATGCTATAGTCCTTTGAGTTGATTCCTGTCTGAACATAGAGGAGCTCAGGCTGAACTTCAAAGCCAAGAGGCAGGTTTAGGTTCAGAAGAACGCCGGCATTGAATCCTGTGTAGGATTTGAAGAAACCATCCTTTTTGATATCTTCAAACTTGGTCATGTTGGTGAAGTCAAGACCTGCCTTTACACCAAAACTGACAAATTTGTCCGAAGCAGATAGTCTTACTGCCGATGCAGCCATCATAACGACAGCTAGTAGAATTGTGAAAATTTTACGCATAATATTTGTTATTGAAGTGATTCCATCTTGGCAACGATAGCTGCCTTTGTAGTAGAGCCCACCATCTTTTCCTTAAGCTGTCCGTCCTTGAAGAAAAGAAGAGTAGGGATATTTCTGATTCCATATTTCATAGGAACTTCAGAAGCATCGTCAACATTACATTTTGCAATGAACCACTTGCCTTCGTATTCTTTTGCAAGTTCGTCAACGATAGGTGAGAGCATTTTGCAAGGGCCACACCAAGGAGCCCAAAAGTCCAATATTACAGGAACTTTTGAATTGAGTACCAATTCTTCGAAATTTGAATCATTTACCTGTGTCATAGTAGTAATTATTAAAAGTTAAACATATAATCAGAAGAAGTATAGGAGACTGACATCCAACCCTCCAAGCTTTTCAGGTGTCCCTAAATCCCAGGAGTACTTGATTTGCAGCTGCATTCTCCAAAAATCAATACCGGCTCCCACGCCCACACCATAATCGAAAAGGGTCTTTTCAGGGCGGAAAGCGGCTCCGACAAATGGAGAGACCATTATGAAAGGCCTGAAAAGAATAAGGTCAGGTCCCCACTGCAAATTAACCGGTACATTCACGCAATGAGCACCAACAGGGCTCTTCATCACATAGTCCAACTCCGGCTGAAGCGAAAATCCGGCAGCCCCCAAGTCGATATTTACAGCAAATCCGGCAGTAGCACCAACCTTCCCGCCCAGCGAAGAGGCAGAAAAGTAGTCTACCCCCGCCTTTATACCGTATCTTACCTGAGCATCAAGGCTCAAGGGGTATAACAAAAGGCAGAAGAATATGGCGATTACCGTAATATTTACCGCATTTTTTCTCATTTGCGACCAGTTTATCCTGCGAAAATAGTTATTTATTTGTTTTTTACCAAAAAGGCGAGTCCTCCTTCTGAAGTTTCTTTATACAAATTAGGAAGATCGTGACCTGTCTGCTTCATAGCCTCGACTACGGTATCGAAAGGAACAATATGTCTTCCGTCAGACATTAGCGAGAATTGTGTGGCATCCATTACGCGAGCTGCCGCGAAGGCATTCCTCTCTATACATGGAATCTGGACCAGTCCACATACCGGATCGCATGTCAGACCTAAAAAGTGCTCCATTCCGATAGATGCAGCACATTCGATCTGCTGTGGAGATCCCCCGAAGAGTTGTGTAACAGCTCCGGAGGTCATTGCACAAGCAGATCCAATCTCCCCCTGACATCCCACCTCAGCTCCTGAGATGGAAGCATTCTGCTTTATGATGGAGCCTATCAGACCGGCTGTTGCCATGGCCTTCAAAATTTTCTTGTCAGAATAATCGTAGCTGGTCTTGATCAGATTCAGGGCTGCCGGAAGCACTCCACAGGAACCACATGTAGGGGCGGTCACAATAGTACCACCTGCAGCATTCTCTTCAGAGACGGCAAGCGCAAAGGCAAACATCATCCCCCTTCTGTACATAGTGGTCTGATAGCTTTTTGCATGCTGATAATAAGAATAGGCCTTTCGTCTGACATTGAGTCCCCCTGGCAGTACCCCCTCTTCATCGAGTCCCCTCTCTATAGCCTGCTGCATGACATCCCACCTTTGGGCCAGATAATCCCAGATGTCCGGTTCTTCGTAAGTGGCTACATACTCCCAAAAAGTACAGTTCCTGTCATTGCACCACTGAAGAACTTGAGCCATATTGGTATGGGGATATATATCCTTCCTTTGAAAATCCCTCTTGCCACTTTGACTGATGTCACCTCCACCAACACTGAAATAGATCTGCTCGTCAATTAGATTGCCATCACTATCCAAGGCCCTAAATTTCATACCGTTGGGATGTTGCGGCAAAAACTCCTTAGGTCGCCAGTCAAATTCGACATTATCCCCGAGAGCTTCGGTGATAGCTACATCTGTCAAGTGCCCCTTTCCTGTGGCTGCCAGCGAGCCGTAAAGGGTTACAAAGAACGAAGATGCTCCGGGCACATGTGCCCTGAACATCTCCGCTGCCTTCTTGGGTCCCATCGTATGACTACTTGAGGGGCCCTTACCAATTTTGAATATTTCCTTTATACTTTCCATATTAAACTACTGCCTCGATATTCCAGACAAACGCCTTGACGCCCACATCCTTATTGCGGTTATCAAGCTTTTTGATGGTCTGAAGTAGTTCGGGGACCTGATGATCTTCAACGACAGTCATCACAGCCGAGTTCATTTCCGGCCAGGTATGGGTTCCGCGGCGTGGTTCTCCACCATTGGTGCCGCGGCCTTGTACCTGTTCGAAGAATGTGAATCCCGAGATTTTGAGGGCATCGAGCATATACTCTACCCTTTCAGTATTGGCTTGATTGAATACTATAAATACACTTTTCATCGAATCACAAAATTAACAATTTTATTCTTCAGCCGAGAGCTGCATGAAAATAAATTTCTTGTTGTTCTTGGCTTTTTTATCTCTTTCACCATGTCTTGACATAATCGAGTACATCACAGGAACTATGAAGAGTGTCACGAATGTGGATACCAACAGACCTCCGATTACTACGATACCCATAGGACGCCACATTTCTGAACCTTCACCACTACTCAAAGCCATAGGAAGCATACCGAGCAGGGTGGTAAATGCAGTCATCAAGACAGGACGCAGACGTGATGCACCTGAGAGTGCGATAGCCTCGTTGAGTTCGTATCCTCTGTCTCTCATCAAATTGATGTAGTCTACAAGAACAATACCATTCTTCACCACGATACCCACCAGCATGATGAAACCCAATGCGCCGATCATATCAAGAGAGACTCCTGTAACCCAAAGGGCAATGATAACGCCTGAGACAGCGAAAGGTACTGACATCATGATAATTGCAGGTTTCGAGAAGGACTCGAACTGGGAAGCCATCACGATATATACAAGAAGGACAATAAGAGCTAAAAGCATTCCCATATCTCCGAAAGTATCCTGCTGGTCTTCGTAACTACCACCCAGTCTTACAGATATTCCGTTAGGTTCAGGAAGGTCCTTCAACACTTCCTTTATCTGCGTTGCAAGTTCTCCAAGAGAGGTTCCGTAAGGCATTACAGATACTTTCACAGTACGCTGACGGCTCTTTCTTTCAATTACAGGGGGAGCCCAGTATTCTTCGACGTGACCCAGTTCCTTGACCTTGATAATCTTGCCGGTAGGAGTAGGAATTGAAAGGTCTTCAATATCGTTGATAGAGTTTCTGTTAACCTCTTCAAGTCTTACGATAATATCATATTCGTCACCGTCTTCCTTGAAATAACCGGCCGACATACCATTCACCCTGTTCCTTACATAAGTGGAAACGGTTGCAGTATTGAGTCCATGCTCGGCAAGTTTAGCCTTGTCAAGGACCAAATTAAGTTCAGGACGGTCCTCTTCACGTGAAACGTCAATGTTACGTGCTGCAGGAATCTTCTCTTGAATAGCCTGTTTTACCTGCTGTGCATAGATATTGGTCTCATCGAAGCTGTAACCGTAAATTTCTACATCCACGGTATTTCCACCACCGGATCCCATACCTGAAGATGTAGAGCACTGGTAGTCGACTATTTCAGGATAGAGAGAGAGTTCCTGACGAACTATCTCAGCAAGTTCGAAGATGGTTCTCTCACGTTCGTATTTCTTGCTACACCTGATGGTCATTGAAATGGAGTTGTTGGTAGTAGAGGAGAAGAGTCCTGATACACCACCATCTTCATTCGAACCGCAAGATGAGGAAATAATCTGAATTTCAGGTATTAGAGCTATAAAACGCTGTTCAAGGTGACGTGCCAGCTTGGCAGTCTGCTCAACCCTGGTACTTCTGGAGAGTTCGACTGTCACTGTCATACGTCCATTATCCGATTGCTGCATGAAGTCTGTTCCAACATATCCCAATCCGACAGGAACAAGAGAGGCGATAAACAAGAGACAGATCACACCGATGGTTCTCTTCTTATGTGAAAGACAATATCTCAGACCCTTTGCATAGAGAGCATCCACCTTATCAAGTGTGCCGACAACATATTTCTGATACCAGTTATGCTTGGGCTCAAGCTCTTCGATCTGACCACGTTCATTAATCTTGACATTCTTGGATTTGAGGAGTTTAGAACATAGCATAGGGGTAAGTGAAATAGCCACGACTGTAGATGTACATACGACTATTGTCACGATCCAGCCAAGTTCCTTGAACATGATACCTGCCATACCTGTGAGCATTGTCAGAGGCACGAACACCACAACGATAACCAATGTGGTAGCAATCACGGAGATCCACACCTCGTTGGTCGCATAAATCGCAGCTTCTCGTGGAGATGCACCGCGTTCGATATGCTTGTCGATATTCTCAAGAACCACAATCGCATCATCCACCACCATACCAATCGCTACGGAGAGGGAAGAAAGAGAGATGATATTCAACGAGCTACCACTGAGCATCAGATATATGAATGCTACTACGAGAGATATAGGAATGGTAAGACCGATGATGATAGTAGCTCTCCACTTGCCAAGGAAGACAAGCACTACGAGTACCACGAACACCAATGCATAGAGAATAGACTCTTCAAGGGAGTTGATAGCATTCTTGATCTCTTCGGAAGAATCGTAGATAGGTTCGATTTTAACGTCTGAAGGAAGGGTTTCACTGATTCTTCCGAGTTCTTCACGCAAGTCATTACATACCTGTACGGTATTGGCTCCGGTCTGCTTGGTCACTATAAGCCTTACACTTTCACGTCCGTTTGTCTTTTCATCGAGGGAGAGGTCACGGATGGTATCCTTTACAGTGGCAAGGTCCTTTACAAATATCTTTTTGCCAGCAGGTGTAGTCTTGACTACGATATTCTTGATTTCGTCACTCTCAACATATTCACTTCTTACCTGAAGGTTATACTGTTCCTTATCCATCTTGACGATTCCGGAAGAGAGGTTCAGGTTGTTTGCAGAGATTGCCTGACCGACTGTCTCCATGGGAATACCGTATGAGTCGAGTTTTTCCTGATTGATGTTTACATAAATATACCTTTCAGGTGTACCTGCCAGCGAGAGGTTTCCGATTCCGTTAATCCTGTTGAGCTGTGGAATCACCTCATCATTGAGGAGTTTGTCCAAACCTGAGTAAGTTTCATCTGCAGTAATCGAGTACTGACAGATAGGCATTGCACTTGAACTAAACTTGAAGATAAACGGGGTCATACATCCGTCCGGGAGGTTATCCTTAAGCATATCGATGCTTGAACGGATATCGTTGATTACTTCATCCATATTGATTCCCCACTCCAACTCAAGTGTAACCACAGACATGTTGTCCTTGGATTTGGAAGTGATCTCCTTCAGATTATCAGTTGAGTTGAGACCATTTTCAATCAGTTTGGTTACATTCGTTTCGACCTGTGAAGCACTTGCACCGGGGTAGGTAGTAAGCACGGTCACATAAGGAGGTTCCATCTCGGGGAACTGGTCAATCGGGAGCTTCAGAAAAGAGAAGATACCGATGATAATAACGGCTATGAAAATCAGTATAGTCGTTACCGGCTTGTTAATAGCGCTTTTGTATATACTCATTTTATACTACTTTACAATATTCAACTTTACACCGTCAACGAGCCTTTCCTGACCCGATGTAATTATTTCATCACCCTCCTTAAGGGTGCCGGGAAGTATCTCTACATATTCATCAAAACGGTCTCCGAGTTTGACAAAAACCCTCTTTGCCACATTATTGTCATTTACGTAGACATACCTTTCATTAGAACCGATGAGACGGATGACAGCCTGATAAGGTACCACGAGAATTTCTTCACTTCCCATATCGAGTGTTGCGCTGGCATACATACCGGGGCGGAGTTCTTCTGTGGTATTGTTAACCTTGATTCTGACAGTAAAGGTGTGTGATGCAGCATCCACTGTAGGGAAAACTGTCTCTACCACAGCAGGAAATTCCTTGTCGGGATAAATAGGAGATTTAAGAACCACCTTCATGCCCTTCTTCACTTTGGGGAAGAACGATTCCGGAACATTGACCATTGACTTGAGTTCTTTGATCTTTGTGAGTTCGAGGATAGGCTGACCTGAATAGAGCTCTCCGTCTTCGTAGTTTCTGGCAGAAATCACTCCGTCGAAGGGTGCTGTCACAATTGTATTCTGCTCGAGGAACCTGAGAGACTCTTCTGTCTGATCATAACTTAGCTTTGTCTGGTCGTAAACCTGTTGTGAGATAGCTTCACTCTTTCTGAGCTCTTCCACACGGCCCATCTCAATCGAAAGATTGGCAAATGTCAAACGGGTGTTGTTGAGCTGGTTTTGATTCATTCTCACAAGGGTATCTCCCTTTTTCACTCTGTCCCCCTCGCGCACATAGATATGTTCTATATTACCTGTTACTGAAGGCGCTACAGACATTCTGTCATACCCCTGAAGAGAGGCAGTCAGGTCAATGTTTCTGGTCATCACCTGTTTTGCGACCAGTGAGCTTTTTACCTTTTCAATCCTTTCTTTATTCTCAGTTCCTTGATTTGACGGACCGGAACAGCTTGCCATAAGCAAAGATGCAATTCCTATTGCAAAAAGACTTTTTAGTTTCATATATTTATATCGTTATTTTTCGTAGATATTTCTGTTCAAAAGTTTTTCAAGTTCGATCTGGGCGTTCACAAATTCAAGCGCAGCCTGAATATATGAGCTCTGAGCCATAATCAGCGATGAGGTAGAGTTGGTCACATCCAAGCTTGATGCACGTCCGAACTCATATTTCTTGCTGATGTTGTCAAAGACACTCTGTGAAACCTCTATGTTCTTTTTTTGTGTTTCGAGCTTTTCGTAAGCTGAGGTGAGATTGTACCTGAGCTGACGGTGCTGTATATAGAGAGACCTCTCCGTCTCATCAAGGGTATTGAGAGATTTTTTGTATTCGAGATTTGCCTTCCTGAAAGTTTCCAGATTCTTGCCGCTCGAGAAGATGGGGAGCGAGAGCTTTATGGCAATCATGTTAGGAGGTGTCATGTTCATTGTCATCTCATTGGAGAAGTAGTGTTTTGAACTGTACTGATAGGCAAAAGTCATTGTAGGTCCCCAGGCCCATCCTGCCAGATTTTTCTGCTGTTTGGTAAGTTCTGTATTCTGGAGGGCAAGCTGGTATGAGATATTGTTTTCAGGTATGAGCGTTTCATTCAAAAGCTTAAGTGTACCTTCGACATCAAATATCTCATCGAGTGTCTGAGTCAGTACTATCTCCTTGTCGAAAGAGATGTTCATTGCCAGACGGAGAGAGTTGTAAACCATCTCGAGAGATCTGGCTGTTGATGAGATGGTGTTCTGCATAGTTGCAAGCTGAACAAGTATCTGGTCGGCATCCACCTTTTCTGTAATACCCACCTCAACGGATTTCATGGAGAATTGGTAAAGTTTCTCAAGGGTAACATAGTTCTCCTTAAGGAGATTCAGAATTTGGTCACTTATCAAGGCTGAAAAATAGAGAAGTTTGACCTGCTCCATAATCTGCTGCTCGTTAAGTTTGGTCTGAAGGTCGGACATCTTCATAGTTACAGTCCCCATGAGAGCATTTACCACCTGAGCTCCGCTCAATGCGACAGCGGCAGTAACTCCGAAAGTTCCGGATGGCGGCATGGCGATCTTCATACCAGCCATGTTCATCTGATAACCAAGCATATCTGAGTAATCATATCCCAGACTCACTTGGGGCAGCATTGACGCTATTGCACTCCAGCGTGAAGCCTCGGCCTGTCTCTCGGAGAGAGATGAGTTCTTCATCGTGATACTGTGCTCAATGGCATACTGCTGAGCCTTTGACAAAGAAAAGTAGAGAGTCGTGGAATCGGAGCCGTCAGGGGACGACTGTGCAGACAAAACACCCCACGAGAGTGTAAAGATTGTCAGAATTGCAATTATTCTCTTCATTTTATGATTTTAATTATTTGTTTTTCCTTTAAATAATGGTCTATCATCTCTACACCTTTAGCAGTAGAGATTCCTCTTAGATAGAGGAGCATTCCGCGTTTAATTACAAAATTTTTGTTGACATCCATGAAGTTGTAGTTCATAATATCCTCGACAGCCTTGGCGATAGACATGAAAAGTATTGTAAAACTGGGTACATCGATTCCATCAAGGAAGAAACCCTCTTCCTGCCCCTTCTCTACAAGGGTCTTTATGTTCAAATACTGCTTCTGCCTTATCTCCTCTATAGCCTGCCTGTAGACTTCCGGATAATACTTCTTTACCTCAGCGAGAAAGCGGAAATGAACTGTAATCATCTTTTCGTTTCCCTGATCTATTATCTTTAGGAAGACTCCGAGAACTCCTGTCTCGGGATCGTACAGTCCTTTAGTCATATTCGACTTGATTCCCTCATGGAAAGACATGGATTCCAAAAGCAGCTCTGACTTATCCTTGAAGAGCTCATAAAGAGTTCTCTTGGATATACCGCACTCGGAGGCAATCTCATCCATTGTGATTTTGCACCCTTTGTCGAGAAAAAGAGTCAGGCTGGTTTCTAATACTTGTTGTTTACTAATCATACTGCAAAACTAAAAAAACCAAATTAGTTTTCAAATTTTTACGGAAACCTTTTTATCAATTATTATGCCATAGGTACACTTTAACTAATATTTGTGTATCTTTGAGGCAGATTTTAAAAAATTTATACATATATGTACAAAGATTTTCAGGCCTTTCTTCAGAACGAGCTCAAAAATATTGAAGAAGCCGGCCTTTATAAACACGAGAGAGTAATCACCTCTCCCCAGAGTGCTCAGATCAAAGTAAGCACAGGCAAAGATGTTCTTAACTTCTGCGCTAACAACTATCTCGGTCTTGCTGATAACAAAGAACTTATTCAGGCAGCTAAAGATGCTCTTGACACTCACGGTTACGGAATGTCGAGCGTTAGATTCATCTGCGGAACAGGTGACCTTCACAAGAAACTTGAAGCTAAGATTGCGGAATTCTTCGGAACAGAAGATACTATTCTCTATGCAGCTTGCTTCGATGCCAACGGTGGTGTTTTCGAACCCCTCCTCACAGCTGAAGATGCCATAATTTCAGACGCTTTGAACCACGCTTCCATCATTGACGGTGTACGTCTGTGTAAAGCTCAGAGATACCGTTACGCAAATGCCAACATGGAAGAACTTGAAAACTGCCTCAAACTGGCTCAGGCTCAGCGTCATCGCCTCATCGTAACCGATGGTGTATTCTCTATGGACGGTAATGTTTGTCCTCTCGACAAGATCTACGAACTTGCAGAAAAATACAACGCAATGGTGATGGTAGACGAATCTCACTCAGCTGGTGTAGTTGGTAAAACCGGTCGCGGTGTAACTGAAAGATATAACCTCCGTGGCAAAATCGAAATCCTTACCGGTACCCTTGGCAAGGCATTTGGTGGTGCAGTAGGTGGATTCACCACAGGTAAGAAAGAGATCATCGCAATGCTCCGTCAGCGTTCACGTCCTTACCTCTTCTCTAACTCTATTCCTCCTATGATTGCAGCTGCAGGCTGCAGAATGTTCGATATGATGGCTGAAACCAACGAACTTCAGGACAAGCTTCACAGCAATACCGATTACTTCGTAGCCAAAATGAAAGAGGCTGGTTTCGATATCAAACCCACCGAATCAGCTATCTGCGCAGTAATGCTCTATGATGCCAAACTGTCACAGGATATGGCAGCTCGTCTTCTCGAAGAGGGAATCTATGTAACAGGATTCTACTATCCTGTAGTTCCCAAAAACGAAGCCCGTATCAGAGTACAGGTATCTGCAGCTCATGAAAAAGAACATCTTGACAGATGTATTGCTGCATTTACCAAGATCGGAAAAGAACTCGGTGTTATCAAATAACATCCTAATAATTAAATAAAAGGAGGGTGACTCTAAAGTGGGTCACCCTCTTTTTTGTATTTTTTATTCTAATAGAGCAGTTATTTAAAGGGTAATGTCCTGAAAAC
>CALZHC010000011.1 GCA_945787505.1 uncultured Alistipes sp. | reverse complement strand
GATCTGTCCACCACCTCTGAAGAGCCATTCTCACCGATACAGCGTAAAGAATCGACCGGAGGCACGACGGGAACAAGGGCAGGACAATCCAAAGCACTCTTGAACATCCGGACAAGAGCATCTCTGGTAACTAGAGGGCGGACTCCGTCGTGGACAGCTACAACCGCCCCGTCCGGAAGATATTTCAAAGCATTTTTGACAGAATGATATCTGGAAAGACCGCCGTTCACCAGATAGTAATTGCGATCAAAGCCACTCTCCCTGCAATACCTCAACCACGCCTCACGGATCTCCTTATTGATCACCAGTATCAGATTCACTTCAAACGGAAGTGACAAAAAAAGTTCTACCGTCCTCATAAGGACTGGTTTCCCCGCCAGAGGAAGCATCTGCTTGGGAAGAGAAGTCCCCATTCTGGTTCCACTCCCACCAGCAGTAATAATAACATATCTGCTGCGATCTGCCATCTTAAACAAAGATTTACTTTTTTTTACAAAAATAGCCTATTTTTTGTCAAGAATTACTATTTTTGAGGGCAAAATATTTTGTAACAAAAAAGTTAATCTTGATTTATGGAGAAGATAGCCACCATCAAAAGAGCACTGATTTCAGTGTACGACAAAGATCTTATCTTAGAAATTGCTAATGAATTAGTTAGATTAGGTGTGGAGATACTCTCGACAGGGGGTACCCAAGACTACCTTACACGATATAACATTCCTGTTAAGTCTGTTGAGAGCATAACCGGATTCCCTTCTGTATTCGGAGGACGCGTAAAGACTCTCCAGCCACAGATAATGGGAGGCATTCTCCGTAGAAGAGATAACCCTTCAGATATCGAAGAGGGCATCAGACACAATATCCCCGACATTGATCTGGTCATTGTCGACCTTTACCCCTTTGAACAGACAGTGGCATCAGGAGCATCTGAAGAGGATATAATCGAGAAGATAGATATCGGAGGCATCTCTCTTATCAGAGCAGCAGCCAAGAACTACAACGATGTGGTCATCATCCCCGGTAAAGAGTGCTACAGCGAAATCCTCACAATCCTCAAGGAACAGGATGGAAAGACCACCCTTGCACAGAGAAGACATTTCGCAGCAAAGGCATTCCTCAGAAGCTCATACTACGACACACGCATCTTCAAGTACTTCAACGCGACTGAAGAGATTCCCGCGTTCGATGAAGCAATCACCGAGCACAAGAGCCTCAGATACGGTGAGAATCCCCATCAGAAGGCTTTTTACTTCGGCAACGGAAATTCACTTCCCGAGCAGCTCCACGGAAAGGAACTCTCATACAACAACCTTCTCGATGTCGAAGCTGCAGTAGAACTCATCAATGACTTTGACGACACCGCAGTAGCTATCATCAAGCACAACAACGCCTGTGGATGCGCTGTAGCTCCAACACTCCTTCAGGCTTGGGAAAGGGCTCTCGAAGCGGACCCCGTTTCAGCATTCGGTGGTATCATTGCGACCAATCGCACTGTAGATGCCCAGACAGCCGAACAGATTAACAAACTTTTCTTTGAGGTTATTATTGCTCCCGATTACTGCGAAGAAGCACTCGCAATCCTCAAGAGCAAGAAAAACCGAATCATTCTCAAGAACGAGAATATCCGTCCATCTTCAGTAAAATTCAGAACACTTCTCGGGGGTGTCCTTGTTCAGGATAGAGACTCAATGAAAGAGAACGAAGATAATCTTCAGGAGGTTACTGAAAGAAAACTTACTCAGGAACAGAAAAGAGATCTCCTCTTTGCAAATATACTTGTAAAACATTCAAAGTCCAACGCTATTGTCCTGGCAAAAGACAATCGTCTGCTTGCCAGTGGAGTTGGCCAGACTTCTAGAGTGGATGCCCTCAGACATGCAATAGAAAAGGCGGGCAGCTTCAACCTCAGTCTCGAAGGTGCTGTGATGGCATCGGATGCTTTCTTCCCCTTCCCTGACTGCGTTGAGATTGCTGACAAGGCAGGTATTGAGGCGGTTGTCCACCCTGGCGGTTCGATCAGAGATGCCGAAAGCGTAGCATACTGCAACGAGCACAATATGGCAATGGCAATTACCGGATTCAGACACTTCAAACACTAATAGGAATAAATGGCATTTTCATTTTTGACACAAGAACTCGCTATTGACCTCGGAACTGCTAACACTGTCATTCTTCAGGATGGCAAGATAGTGGTGGATGAGCCGTCAATCGTAGCGATCGACCAAACCACAGGCAAGCCCATAGCATTCGGTCAGAAGGCACGCCTGATGCACGAAAAGACCCACCCCAACATTAAGACCATCCGTCCATTGAGGGATGGTGTGATTGCAGACTTCAACGCTGCTGAGCAGATGATCAGAGGCTTTGTTAAAATGATCAACTACAAAAGATCATTCTTCACCCCCAACATGAAAATGGTTGTATGTATTCCTAAAGGAAGTACAGAGGTAGAAATCAGGGCAGTGCGAGATTCATCAGAACACGCGGGAGGAAGAGAGATTTACCTGATTTACGAACCTATGGCAGCCGCTATGGGTATAGGCTTGGATGTTGAGGCTCCTACCGGAAATATGGTGGTCGATATCGGAGGCGGTACTACCGAGATAGCAGTGATCAGCCTTGGTGGTATTGTAACCAACCAGTCCCTCAGAGTTGCAGGTGATGTCTTCACATCCGAAATCCAGATGTACATGAGGCAACAGCACAACATCAAAGTGGGAGAGCTCACCTCAGAAGAGATCAAAATCAGAATAGGTGCAGCAATACCTGAGTTGGACGAGACTCCCGAGCCCTTCATTGTAAAGGGTCCCAATCTCATGACAGCCCATCCTGTACAGATAGCAGTAACAAGCCAGGAGGTGGCACATTGTCTTGACAAATCCCTTGCTAAAATAGAGAGTTCCATTCTCAGCGTACTGGAACAGACCCCTCCGGAACTTTATCAAGATATCGTAGACCGCGGTATTTTCCTGACAGGAGGAGGTGCTCTAATCAGGGGACTTGACAAGAGGCTCTATGAAAAGATCAATATCCCCTTCCACGTAGCAGAGGACCCTCTTAGGGCGGTAGCAAGGGGAACGAGCATTGCATTGAAATCTCCCTCAAAATATCCCTTCCTTCTCAGATAATGAGAGATTCAGGCTCATTCATAAAGGTCTGTGCAAGTTTCCTGTTCTTTGTACTGTTGGAGGGTGTGTCGCTCTATCTGGTGTACAACAACAGTATCATCCAGAAGTCTGCACTAATGCGGGGGTTCAACTCCCTTATTGCCTCTGTCTCTGATGCCGGTACATCGGTTACAGACTACTTCTCGTTAGGCAGTGCCAATAGGGCCCTTGCCAGAGAGAACAGTATGTTAAGGGAAAAACTGCTGAAAATGGAGAAAATGATGGACGAACTCTCTCTGCAGGAAGATACGCTTCTTGCAGAGGAGTTTCCTTCTTATAAGTTCATCCCTGCTAAAGTAATCTCCAACAGTACAGACAATATGCATAATTACATCCTCATTGACAAGGGGTACAAAGATGGAATAGAAAAGGATATGGGTGTAATAACCTCTGACGGAATAGTAGGTTACATTGTCAATACCTCTTCTAATTATTCCAAGATTTCATCCCTTTTGGATGTTGAGAACCACGTAGGAGCAGTAATAAGCAAGAACAACACATTCGGCACTCTGACATGGAATGGAAAGAGATCATCCTATATGAGCCTTAATGATATACCCATCCATACAAATGTGGAGTTAGGTGATACTGTCACCACAAGCGGTTTCTCCAGAATGTACCCACCTCACCATCCCATCGGTACCATCGAGAAGATAAGTAACAATGATGGGATCAGTTTTGATTTGAATATCAAGCTATTCGGGGACTTCAGATCCCTCAAATGGGTTTATGTTGTCTCATTTGACGGAAAGAGCGAGACGGACTCACTTCTGAAAGAGAACATAAAACAAAAATAGAGAGGAAGATGAAATCGACGACATTGCAAATTTACCTGACAGCATTCATCCTTATACTTGCACAAGGTATCACAGATTCATTTGTAGATATAAGCAGGTATGTGCTCATATCTTTCCTCCCTTTTATCATACTTCGGATGCCTTATAAAAGCAGCACTCCTGCAGTCCTTCTGGTCAGTTTCGTGGCAGGTTTAGTGGCTGACTTTCTTGGCGGTGGCATTATCGGTCTGAATAGCGCCTCACTCACATTTGCGGGGTTATTGCGCGGCAGGATAATAAAAGCGGTAGTCGGTAAAGATATTATAGAGAAGGAGAAGAGACCATCGGTTCTTGTTACGGGGCAGGTCAGTTTCCTGATTTATTCAGTACTCTTGATAGCGCTGTACGAACTGTGCTACATATTCCTTGATTCGATGGGTAGCGCATCGTTTTTGTTCAACCTTACCAGGTTCGCCATCTCTGTCCCTGTAAACACGGCCATTTCAATGCTTTTGTTCAACTTGTGCACCAACAACCCAAGACAGTAACAGAATTTTATGCAAAAAGGTTCAAACCGTTCCAGATACCTGATAATTGGAGTGATAGCTTTCATGGCTATCATTATTGTACAGCTGATCAGAATACAGCTTATTGACCAGAGCTATAAGGTTTCGGCACAGAACAATGCTCTCTATTATCAGACCAGATACCCGGCAAGGGGAAGAATTCTGGACAGAAACAGGGAGGTAATAGTTGGGAACAAGAGCACCTACGATATTCTGGTCACTCCAATCTTTGTAAAGGATTTCGACACCCTTGCACTCTGCAATATCTTTTCCATAGAACCTACAGATGTCCGCGAGACATTCAAACGCTACAGGATGTACAGGTCTAAAATCGGGTATCGTACCGTAACATTCCTTAAGCAAGTATCACAGGAACAGTACACGCTGTTTCTAGAGAACCACCACAAGTTTCCCCAGTTCCTCGGAGTGGCACACACTACCAGATCATATCCATTTAATGCAGGAGGAAACCTGTTAGGCTATGTAACCGAAACAGACCCAGATTATCTCAATAAACATCCTGAATATTCACAAGGAGACTATGTGGGACGTACCGGTATCGAAGAGGTATGCGAAAAGATGCTCCGTGGAGAAAAGGGATATTCTATTTTCCTCAGGGATTCCCGCAACCGTCTTCATTCCTCGTATATGGATGGAATGTACGACAAGCCTGCAGTCCCGGGAGAGGATGTCATCTCGACCATCGATGCCCATCTGCAAAGCTACGGGGAGATGTTAATGAAGAACAAGGTCGGTTCTGTCATCGCCATAGAGCCCTCCACGGGCGAGATTCTCTCGATGATCTCAAGTCCAGGTATCGACGTCTCTGTTTTGGGAGAGATGGGCAAACATTTCCAAAGCATATCAAGCGACCCTTTCAAGCCTATGTTCAACAGGGCGGTAATGTCACCACAGCCGCCAGGCTCAGTATTCAAGCTTGTAAATGCTCTTATCGGACTTCAGGAGGGGGTAGTACGTCCTTCGACCACCTACCCTTGTCATAATGGTTATTCGGCCAGAGGAATAACTGTAGGATGCCATGCCCATCCTTCACCAATGAATCTGGAACAGTCTATTATGGCCTCTTGCAATTCATACTACTGTTATGTTTTCAGGTCAATTCTGGAAAATCCTAAATACAAAAATGAGGAGGAGGCCTTCGAGGCCTGGTACGAATATGTGAAGAGTTTCGGTTTCGGGACCAGACTCGGCTCTGACTTTCCCTCAGAGAGAAGCGGTTTTCTCCCATCAAGTTCTACTTACAACAAAATATACGGCAAAGGCGGGTGGAAGGCACTGACCATCATCTCCCTCTCCATAGGTCAGGGTGAACTGGGATGTACCCCTCTCCATCTGGCAAATCTTGCTGCTACAATTGCCAACAGAGGATGGTACAGAATTCCTCACATTGTCAGAGATCATGGCAATGACTCTATAGACAACATATATAAAGAACGGCACTATACATTGGTAGATACCACATGCTTCGAAAAGGTGATAGACGGGATGTACATGGCAGTCAATGCCCCATACGGTTCAGGCGCCACAGCACGAATTGCAGCCGTGAAAGGGCTTGATATTTGCGGCAAGACCGGTACGGCTGAGAATCCTCATGGAGATGAACACGCTGTCTTTGTATGTTTTGCTCCGAGGGAGGATCCCAAAATAGCTATTGCAGTATATGTGGAAAATGCCG
The DNA here is from genome assembly GCA_945787505.1 of uncultured Alistipes sp. Classification (GTDB taxonomy): domain Bacteria; phylum Bacteroidota; class Bacteroidia; order Bacteroidales; family UBA932; genus Coprenecus. The sequence continues at coordinate 31,600 of CALZHC010000011.1, read as the reverse complement.
GCTTCGGTGCAACATGGGCTGCCCCGATTGCATCTCTGATGGTAGAGAAGTATCTTCAGGGGGAGATTTCTCCCGAACGGAAATATCTTGAAGAGAGGATGATAAATGCAAATCTTCTTCACAAGGTTCCGGCAAGCCCCGACTATGTAAGACCGGTTAAAAACAAGAAAAAATGAGAGGCGCCATCTATTCAAAACTGAATTGGACAATTATCATCTGCTACATTCTTCTGATTACTATCGGTTGGGTGAATATCTATGCCGCCACCTTCAGCGAGAGTGCCGACTCACTATTTTCCCTTGACACACGCAGCGGGATGCAGTTTGTATGGATTGGCGCTGCTGCCATCCTTGCCTTGAGCATACTATTTATAATTAATCCCAAGATTTACCCTATTGTCTCACCGTGGCTCAGTATAGGAGTTACAATACTGCTTGTCGCCGTTCTGATAGTAGGTAGGGAGATCAACGGCTCGAAGTCATGGCTTATGATAGCAGGACTGGGAATCCAGCCCTCTGAATTTTCGAAAATTACCACGGCCCTGCTCCTATCAAGCGCGATGAGCAGATATGGCTACAAAATCACTAACCCCAAGGACCTGCTCAGGACTGCTGCAATCATTCTCGTTCCGGTGTTTCTGATTGCCCTCGAACCCGACGTTGGTACTATCCTTGTCTATTGCGGTCTGATTTTCATGCTATATAGAGAGGGTCTCTCGGGATGGTTCATAGTTCTGGCTTTTTTAGCTGTCACATTGTTTTTGATCACATTGAAATTTTCTCCATTTGTCTCCATACTTGTATTGACGGCACTTGCAGGACTTTTCCATACTTTCATCTCTTCACACAAGGTCAAAGTCTCATTGTCCTACCTTGTTTTCATTTTGGCATCTGCCTTTATTCCTGCCATGATGAAGAGCAGTCTGCTCTCCAAGACCGCCAAGGACTTTCCTATTGAATACATTCTCATAGGGATAGTGGCAATTATCGGGGTTATTATATGGTTCAAGGCCGCAAAGGAGAGAAATAGGGTACTGAAGATTATCTGTGCCATATATGTTCTCTATATCGCATTTATATTCTCTACAGATTTTATATTTGACAACCTTCTCAAAGACCACCATAGGGACAGAATCGAGAACCTGCTTGGAATCTCCAACGACCTGCAGGGAGCAGGATACAATGTCCACCAGTCCAGAATAGCCATCGGGTCGGGAGGGTTGCTCGGAAAGGGCTTCCTAAATGGTACACAGACCAAGTTCGACTTTGTTCCTGAACAGGGTACAGACTTCATATTCTGCACGATAGGCGAAGAGTGGGGATTTGTAGGTTCCCTATCTGTCGTCCTTATATACACTATTCTCATCTGCTCTATCATCATGACTGCAGAGAAACAGAAGGAGAAGTTCAACAGGGTTTTCGGATACTGCACAGCATCATACCTCTTCATCCACGTCTTCACCAACATAGGTATGACTTTGGGCATAATGCCGGTGGTGGGCATCCCTCTTCCGCTCATCAGTTACGGTGGTTCTTCTTTCCTGACATTTACAGTTCTGATATTTATTTTCCTCAGACTTGATATTGAGAGATGGAAATAGAAAAAAAGTTTTAACTTTGAAAGCTATTTTAGAACAACACATATTTAATAATAAAACACACAACTATGCCACTCAAATTTGTTGAAAGACACAACGGTCCGAGAGAATCTCAAGTTCAGCAGATGCTTGATGTTATCGGAGTCGGCTCAATGGATGAACTTATCCGTCAGACAATCCCTTCAGATATCCTCTTGAAAGAGGAACTTAGCCTTGAACAGGGTGTTAGCGAAAATGACTACCTCACAAGACTTAAAGAGATTGCTTCTTTGAACAAGAACTTCAGATCTATGATTGGTCTGGGTTTCTACGGAACAGCCTCTTTACCGGTTATCACCAGAAATATCTTTGAAAATCCCTCCTGGTACACCTCATACACACCCTATCAGGCAGAAATTTCACAGGGCCGTCTTGAAGCTCTTATCAACTTCCAGACAATGATCTCATCACTCACAGGCTTTGCAATGTCCAACTGCTCGATGCTTGACGATGCTACTGCAGCCGGTGAGGCTATGAGAATGATCTACGAACTTCGTTCCCGCGACGCTGTTAAGGCCGGCAAGAACCAGTTCTTCGTTGACAAGAACATCTTCCCCCAGGTACTCTCTGTCGTAAAGACCAGAGCCAAAGGCCTTGGCATCGAAATCATCACAGGCGATTGGAAAGAAGTTCTTGAAAACGGCTTTGCTCCACTTTGCTATGGCGCTCTCCTTCAGTACCCCGCTGCTGACGGTCAGGTACGCGACTACTCTGAATTCTGTGAAAAGGCACACGCTGCTGGAATCCTTGTTGCAGCATATTGCGACCTGCTCTCACTTGCTGTTCTGAAAGAACCTGCAGCATGGGGCGCAGACATTGCTCTGGGTACTGCACAGAGATTCGGTCTGGCAATGGGCTTTGGTGGTCCCACAGCAGGCTGGATGACCACTTGTGACAAATACAAGAGAAACCTTCCCGGTCGTATCATAGGCCTTTCCGTAGACAGACTCGGCAATCCGGGTTTCCGTCTTGCACTCCAGACACGTGAACAGCACATCAAGAGGGAAAAAGCAACTTCCAACATCTGTACAGCAACTGCCCTGATGGCTGTAATGTCAGGAATGTACGCTGCATACCACGGTCCTAAAGGAATTGCTGAAATAGCGATGAACGGTTACAAATATGCCCATGTAGTAGCTGATGCCCTCAAGAGAGCAGGATACAGACTGACCAACGAAAACTTCTTCGACACCATCAGAATAGAAGGTGTAGATACCGCTTCAATCCGCCAGAAGGCAGAAGCTCAGAAAATCAATTTCTACTACCCTTGCGAAAAATGTGTCCAGATTTCATTCGACGAGCTTTCAAACTGCGAAGAAGCACGCAAGATAGCATCTATCTTCGGACTCGAACTCTCTTGTGCGAACTATAACCCTGAAGATATCTACTGCAAACGTGAATCCTCATTCCTGACAGAGAGTGTATTCAACAAATACCACTCTGAGACAGAAATGATGAGATATATCAAGAAACTCGAAAGGAGAGATATCTCACTCACCCACTCCATGATTCCACTGGGTTCATGTACTATGAAGCTCAACGCTGCTGCAGAAATGCTTCCTCTGAGCTGGTCAGAACTCACCAATGTCCATCCGTTTGCTCCCGCAGAACAGGCTGAAGGATACCTCACCATCCTCAAGGAACTGGAAAATGACCTTTGCGTCATCACCGGATTCGAAAAATGTTCTCTTCAACCCAATGCCGGATCTGCCGGTGAATATGCAGGTCTGATGACCATCAGAGGATACCTTGAAGCAAAAGGAGAGACACAGAGAAACAAAATCATCATCCCTACATCCGCACATGGAACCAACCCCGCCAGCGCTGCAATGGCAGGTTTTGACATTGTTCTTGTAGGATGTGATGAACATGGAAACATAAATGTAGAAGAACTTCGCGAAAAAGCGATTGCCAATAAGGAGAGTCTTGCAGGTATGATGATTACATACCCTTCAACTCACGGTGTATTTGAAGTACAGATCAGAGAAATCTGCAAGATTATCCACGAAAACGGTGGTCAGGTATACATGGACGGTGCCAACATGAATGGTCAGGTAGGTATCACCAACCCCGGATTTATCGGTGCTGATGTATGTCACCTCAACCTTCACAAGACCTTTGCAATGCCTCACGGCGGCGGTGGTCCCGGAGTAGGCGCCATCTGCGTTGCAGGACACCTTGCACCTTACCTTCCCGGTCACCCTGTAGTGACAGATTGCGGTGGCAAGGGAGTTGAAGCAGTAGCTGCAGCACCTTACGGAAGCCCTCTACTTGCTCCTATCACCCATGCATACATCAAGATGTTAGGTCGCCAGGGAGTACGCAGAGCGACAGAAATGGCTATCCTCAACGCGAACTACATGGCAACAAGACTCTCTAAAGAGTTCAAGATTTACTACACAGGAGTAACCGGAAGAGTGGCTCACGAATGTATCGTCGACCTTCAGAACTTCAAGGCCGAATATGGAGTTGACGCTACAGACATCGCAAAGAGACTCATGGACTACGGATTTCATGCTCCTACCCTCTCATTCCCTGTACACGAGACACTTATGATCGAGCCTACAGAGAGTGAATCACTTGAAGAACTTGATCGTTTCATTGAAACAATGTTCGCAATCAAAGCAGAATGCGAAGAGATCAAGAACGGAACTGCAGACAAGAACGACAACGTTCTCAAAAATGCACCTCACACAGCCGAAGAAGTATGTGCCGACAACTGGTCACATCCTTACTCCCGCGAAAAAGCTGCATATCCTCTCAAGTGGATTAGAGACAACAAATTCTGGCCTTTCGTAGCAAGAGTTGACAATGGCTACGGAGACAGAAACCTTATCCCTGTCATTAAATAATTAAAACAAAACAGATGGCAAAATCAAATTTCCGATTTGTCACTGCTGCATGCATGGTAGCTGTCCTTCTCCTTGCCTCATGTAAGGAGAAGGCCGGTTCCGAGCAGCAAGTGAATCTTACTAAAACCGAAATCACAGTAAACCCCAACGGCGGTGTATTCTCTGCACAAGTGGAATCCCTTGGAGACGTGACAGTCTCAATCGAACCAGGTTCGGAATGGATTTCAAATAACAATGGTACAAAGGCCGCTGAGTACAACAAAACTACTTTTTCATTCCGTGCCCAAGCCAATACCTCGGAAAATGAAAGAGTGGGTAAGATTCTCTTTTCGTGTCAAAACGATATTGATACCCTATATGTCAGACAGCTCAGCTGCATTGATATCATCAATACTACTGATACTCTTCGCTTCCTTGCAAAAGGTGGCACACAGGAGGTTAGAATTTCATCCAACTTCGATTTCAAGATTACCTGTTCAGACAATTGGGTTGAAGCCACTGAAGCCACAGCAAAGGCAGAATACAAGGAATCAACAATCCTGGTGACTGCCAAAGCAAACAATGACCAACAGCCCAGAGAGGCACTTGTAATCCTCTCGTCTGAAAATGGAGTGAAAGCCGATACTATACAAGTATATCAGGAAGGTTTCAACAAAGCCTACAGCGAGTTCTTGGAAAAGAGTTTTCCCGGCTACTACATTTGGAAAGGAGGAAACAGTAGTGAACTCTCTTACACCAGATTCACTTCACAGTATGCCTACAGTGACAAAGGAGAAATCAAGACTTTCCGAATCACCTCAGGCACCAAATTCATCAAAGCTGACATCTGTGCACAAAGTTTTGATACAGACAAAGATATAGTTATCTCTGTTACCGAGAACCTGAACTCTAACGAGATTTCAAGCTCTACAAGCAGTTTCTCAATCGAAAAGAAAGAGTCAGGATTGATCTACCTTTTCGATCATACGAACAATAATGGACTGATTATCAAAACTGAATAGTGTTATGAAAAGAATTATATCAACCATATCCGCAGTATTGTTACTGCTCATAGGAATATCATTCACAGCTTTTGCAGTACCTGCAAAGCCCACACCTGTACAGGTAATGCAGCCTGACGGTACCACCATCACCATTCAGATGCACGGTGACGAATTCCTCAATTGGACCACATCAGGCGGAAGACTTGTAACCAAAGGTGCAGACGGCTTCTACTACTACGGAGATTTCAATGCAGATGGTTCTGTAGTCCCTACCACCAGCAGGGTCTCTACATCCGCATCATCCTTTGCTTTTTCTTCAGATAACAATGTAACTCCCCCTGCAGCTGCAATAATGGCTGCCCAGGCAAAAAAGCAGGCATTCAACAAGGCTCTCGCCAGCGGAATCAACACAAAGGGAGATTTCAAGGCATTGGTACTTCTGATTGAATTCAAAGATCTCCAGTTTACAGTAGACAACCCTGTTCAGGCCTTTACCAACCTTCTTAATGAAAAGGGTTACAACAAAAACGGAGCTACAGGATCTGCATACGACTACTACAACGAAAACTCCAATGGAGTATTCAACCCTCAATTCGATGTATACGGTCCCGTACAGTGTTCAAAGGGCTACGCATACTACGGAGGAGGCAGCGATGAAAAAGCAGACTATCTCCTCGCAGAGGCCTGCAAACTCATAGACTCGGAGCTTGACTTCTCACAGTACGATACCGATAAAGACGGTTATGTAGACAACGTTTTCTTCTTCTATGCAGGACATAATGAAGCAGAAGGAGCTGGCAGCGACTATATATGGCCTCACAAATGGGAACTCTACAGACCCGGAACAGTATCCTGTGACGGTGTGAAGATCAAAAAATATGCATGTACCTCTGAATACAGCGGTGCTTATGGAAAGGATCTTGCCCACATCGGAACATTCTGCCACGAGTTCGGCCACGTAATCGGACTTCCTGACTTCTACGATACAGACTACGAACAGAACGGAATGGCTGCCGGAATCGGAAACCTTTCACTCATGAGTGGTGGTAGCTATAACAACAACAGCGCTACTCCCCCCTACCTCAACGGTGTAGAAAGGATACTGCTCGGATGGATGGATGAACTTATTCCTCTGGAAACATCAGGCACACACACCCTTGAGCCTATCCAGAATAACAAGGCATACTACACTCCCACTGCAAATCCCGGAGAGTACTACATGTACGAATGCCGTAATGAACAGGGATGGGACAAAGGTATAGAGGCAGGCGGACTTGCAATCTATCACGTTGACCAGTCGAACAACAACGTATTCGGAATGACAGCGAAAAACAGATGGGATTATTGGAACGGTATTAATGACTACAAGGATCACCAGTGTTTCGACCTGATTGAATCTGTTCCTGAGAATGACAATGGCTACTACTACAATACAGACCTTGTATTCCCCGGAAGAAGCAACAAGACATCATTTACCGGAACCACCAATCAGGGTGCATTGGACTGGAAAGGAGATCCTACCGGATACGACCTTACCGATATTACCTACAACGGTGAAGTTTCATTCACACTCAAGGCCGGTGGAGTCAAAGCTATCTTTGGTACTGTGAAGAACAAGAAAGGAAATCCCCTTCAGGATGCAATCGTTACCGTCTACCCTGTCGACGAATCTGAAGTTTCCATTCTGACTGCTTCAACCTTCGCATCTGCACAAGGCGGCTTCGTTGTAAAGAGCGACGACAAGGGAGCTTATGAAATCGATTTAGCAGGGTGCAATGAAGAAAACTTCCTGATAAGGTGCTCTTACGGTGGACTTGCAGACTTCACTCAGGTTGTAAATATTGCCGGAGGAAAGAAGGAACTGAACATCAAATTGTCTGAATTATCATCAGATAACGCATTCTATGAATTGGGATTCAATGTAATTGTATCACCCAAAGAGACATATAAGGCAGGTGATACATTCGAGCTCCAGCTCACTCAATCCAACAAGGTTGTAAAATCTGTCAAATGGTTCATGGACTCAAACGCGATAAGCGGCTCATCCGTAACTCTTCAGGCAGGAGAACATACAATCAAGGCAGAAATCACATACCCCGGTGGTGAGGTTGAAATTGAAGTCCTTGAGATAAAAGTTGAATAGTTTGTTCAAAAAAACAACAGCAAGGCGGCCCAAAAAGTCGCCTTGCTTTATATCATAGTAAAGTATGAAAATGATATGTGTACTCGGCCCTACGGCTTCCGGAAAGACTAGATATGCCGTTGATTTAGCATATAGAATCGGTGGAGAAATCATCTCAGCCGATTCCAGACAGGTGTATCGCGGCATGGACATAGGTACCGGTAAAGATCTGGCTGACTACAATATTAACGGTATCACCATACCTTATCACCTTATAGATATCGTTGAGGCGGGAAGCAAGTATGACCTGCACAGATACCAAAGGGACTTCGCGGCAGCATATCTCGATATCACTTCACGCGGAAAATTCCCCATACTTTGCGGAGGAACCGGGCTCTATATCGACGCGGTAACCAAAGGCTATTCCATACCAGATGTCGCACCAGACCACCAACTCAGGGCAGAATTAGAAAAACTGGAAACAGAGAGACTTATTGAAATGTTCGAATCTCTCACGACCCCTCACAACATAACAGAGTATGACTCTCGCCAAAGACTCATAAGGGCTATAGAAATAGCCAAATACCGTAACGAACATCCTGAAGACGAAGGAATATACAGCAGCTGCGAAGATAATCACATACCCAAATTCAAGGAGGGTGAGGTGAAGTTCATAGGTCTGAGTGTCAGCAGGGAGACAAGAAACGCCAAAATAGACAAAAGGCTTGATGAGCGTCTTGAGGCTGGCATGGTTGATGAAGTAAAGGGGCTGCTCGAAAGAGGAATACCGGCAGAGAACCTGTTATGGTACGGTCTGGAATATAAGTTTATAACAAGATACATACTTGGGGATATTTCCTATGACCAGATGAGGGAGCAACTCGCCATTGCCATCCATCAATTCGCAAAGCGGCAGATGACATGGTTTAGGGGAATGGAGAGAAGAGGAACAATAATCGAGTGGGTAGAACCGTTGGGATGATAAGAAGGGCTTATATAGTATATCCTGATTCCACCCCGAGGAAGAATAATGCCTTCGGCTGGTTTGAAGAGGCTGCCTTAGAGAACGGCTTCATTCCGGAGTTTTTCTTTTATAAAGGCGCATCGTTACCTTCGGAACTGGCACAAGCCCCGCTCCCGAACATTGTATTGATGAGGGGTTATAATCTTGCCATAGGTAGATATTTTGAAAAAAAAGGAGTCAGGGTGATTAATCCATCCCAGGCGATGGAATGGTGTAGAGACAAATACAGAACATTCCTTAAATTATCCGATGCAGCTCTTCCAACACCTTGGACATCATCACCCATGAGCATTGAGCAGGCAGGGAAGAGAGGGTTTGATTCGCTGTGCGACTGCGTAGGAAACAGCAGATTCATACTTAAACAAAACTTCGGTTCCAAAGGTGAAAATGTATACCTGATCACTTCAGGTAAGTGTTTTGATGAGGCTCTTGGCGAATGTGAAAAGACACTGCAGAAGAGATTGGCTCAAGGTAATGGAGAAGATATTGAAAACGGATGCAGCAAAGAGGAAATAATAAGAGGCGGTGCTATTCTTGTCCAGAAATATATTGAGAACAGCTATGGCAAGGATATCCGGGTGTGGGTCATGCGCGAAAAGGTGGTAGGCCACATTCTCAGATATAATGCCAACTCTTTCAAATCCAATTTTGCTGCAGGCGGATCATTCAGGCAGATACCTCTTCCACCCGAGTGTGCTTCACTTGCAATAAGTGCTACCCGTACAATGGGGCTGGACTTTGCAGGAATAGACCTGCTTTATGACTCCGATGGTTTCACTATATGTGAAGTTAATGGCAATCCGGGATTCAGGACATGCCCTACAGACCTTCCTCGCGCGATTTTTTCGACATTGAGGAATGAAACTTACTAAAAATGACTATTTTTGTATAAATAACTATATTGACATGAACAGAATACAAAGAACACTCTCCTTAGTGGCATTGGCAGGTGGAATGCTCTTTTCATCAGCCTCAATCTATGCCCAGGACCAAAAAGGTGGCATTGATAACGCAATGCTTGAAAGAATCAAAGAGGGATATAAAGATACTCCCGAAGAGAGGGCTTTACGCAACGCAATAAGCCACAATGACATAAACAAACTTGCTATCAGAAACGGTATCGAAGCCGGTTACGATTACCACTTCTCACATGAGGTTCCCTCAAAAGGTATCACAAACCAGCTTTCAAGCGGTCGATGCTGGCTTTTCACAGGTCTTAACGTAATGAGGGCCAAAATGATCCGCGAATATAACCTCGGTAATTTCCAGCTTTCTCAGAATTACAACTACTTCTGGGATCAGCTTGAAAAATGCAACCTCTTTCTCCAGGGTATTATAGATACACGCAAACTTCCGATGGAAGACAGAAAGGTAGAATGGCTTTTCAGAAATCCCCTCAACGATGGCGGACAGTTTACAGGTGTAAGCGACAATATCACGAAGTATGGAGTCGTCCCGGCAACAGTTATGCCTGAGACCTACTCCAGCAACAACACCTCCAGAATGTCAATGCTCCTTTCACTCAAGCTCAAGGAGTTCGGTCTGGAGCTAAGAGCCAATCCCAAGGCTCGTGACAAGGAGCTGCAGGCAAGGAAAGAGGAGATGCTCTCATTCATTTACAGATTCCTCGTCCTCAACCTTGGAGAGCCCCCTGTAGAATTTGAATGGACACGCTATGATGCCTCAGGCAAGCCCGTAGATACCAAAAAATACACACCACTCTCATTTTATCAGGAGTACATCGGAGCAGACTTGAAGAACAACTATGTAATGCTGATGAACGACCCTACCCGCGAGTACTACAAGGTTTACGAAATCGAATATGACCGCCATGTGTACGACGGAAAGAACTGGCTATATATCAACCTCCCCGTTGAAGAAATTGCCAAGATGGCAATTGCATCAATCAAGGATAGCACAATGATGTACTTCTCATGCGATGTAGGCAAGTTCCTCGACAGAGAGAACGGATACCTCGATGTCAACTACTACGACTATGGCTCTTTAATGGGAACAGAGTTCGGAATGGACAAGAGGGAGAGAGTCCTCACCGGAGCGAGCGGTTCATCACACGCCATGACTCTTATGGCAGTGGACCTCGATGAGAACGGAAACCCTAAAAAATGGAAAGTTGAAAATTCCTGGGGAATGACCGGACATAAAGGACATCTCATAATGACCAATGAATGGTTCAACGAATATATGTTCAGACTCGTTGTAGAGAAGAAATACGTTCCAGCAGAGATTCTTGAACTTCTCAAAGGCAAGCCAGTCGTACTTCCTCCATGGGACCCTATGTTTGCAAATGAAGAATAATACAAATAATAATAGAATAAACAAATGGTAAAAAAATTAGCAGTGGCAGGCATCATGCTTGCAACACTATTAAGTTGTAAAATGGAAAATCCATTACTGACAGAGTCAAAACTCCCCTATGGCGCCCCTGCTTTCGATAAAATCGAAAACGAGCACTACAAACCTGCTTTTGAAGCAGCTATCGCTGAAGGAAAAGCAGAAATAGATGCCATCATAAACAATCCCGAAGCACCTACATTCGAAAATACCATTGAGGCAATGGAATATGCAGGAGGTAAATTGGGAGATGTTGCAGGAATCTTCTATGCCCTCATGTCTGCAAACACCAACGATCAGATGCAGGCAATAGCACAGGAACTCTCTCCTATGCTCAACGATTATTCAATGTATATCTCCCTTAACGACAAGCTCTTCCAGAGAGTAAAAGCTGTCTATGAACAGAGAGAGTCTCTCAACCTTGATACAGATCAGAAGACCCTCCTTGAAAACAGCTACAAGAGTTTCGTTCGCAATGGTGCCAACCTCAACGAAGAAGACAAGGCTGTATACAGTGAATTGGTAAACAAGGCATCAGTTCTCTCCCTCCAGTTCGGACAGAATGTTCTCGCTGCGACCAACGCATTCACCCTGAACATCACCGACGAGGCCGAACTTGACGGTCTCCCCGATTATGTAAGGGCGATGGGTGCTGAAACAGCAAAAGAGAGAGGTGTTGAAGGCTGGGTCTACACACTCGATGCTCCGAGCTTTGGTCCATTCATGAAAAACAGCCGCAACAGAGAGCTCAGAGAGAAGATGTGGAGAGCCTACAATACCAGATGTATCGGTGATTCTTACGACAACACCAATATCGTTAGAGATCTTGTTGATACCAGAATACGCATCGCCAACATCCTCGGATACGAAACTTTCGCCGACTACGCTCTCGAAGAGAGAATGGCCAAAGACAAAAGAGTGGTTCTCGATTTCCTGAATGACCTGATGGAAAAGAGCCTTCCTTACGCAAAGAAAGAGGTGGCTCAGGTATACGAATATGCACGCAAGAACGGATTTGAGGGCAAGGAACTTATGCCCTGGGATTTCAGCTACTGGTCAGAACGCTACCAGGAAGCGGAATATTCACTCAATGCTGAAGAGCTCAAACCTTACCTGAGCCTTGAAAGCTGTATCAATGCAGCATTTGACTTGGCACACCGTCTCTATGGTATCAACTTTGCCCAGATTAACAATGTCCCCGTCTACCATCCCGATGTCAAGGTTTATGACATCACCGATTCAGATGGAAGACACCTTGCACTCCTCTATGCCGACTTCTTCCCCCGTGCAAGCAAAAGAGGCGGAGCATGGATGACAGAGTTCAGAGGCCAGTCAATTAAGGATGGTGTCGAATACCGTCCCTTCATCAATATGGTGACCAACTTCACCAAACCCACAGCTGATGCTCCCTCGCTGATCACTCACGATGAACTCACTACCCTTCTCCACGAATTCGGACACGTTCTCCACGGTGTACTTGCAGAGGGTCGTTACGGCTCACTTACCGGAACAAATGTTCCCCGCGATTTCGTAGAACTTCCTTCGCAGATTATGGAAAACTGGGCATATGAACCTGAATTCCTAAACTCATTCGCCAAACACTACATCACAGGTGAACCAATGCCAGCAGAACTCATAGAGAAGGTAGTAGCAGCCAAGAACTATCTCGCAGCTTACGGACAGGTAAGACAGCTCCAGTTCGGAATCAGCGATATGTCATGGCATACCCTCACTGCCCTTCCCAAAGAGGGTACTGTTGAATTCGAAAAGAATGCCCTCAAGAAATATGCTGTTGTGCCCATGATAGAAGGTACTTGCTTCTCGACAGCATTCTCTCACATCTTCCAGGGTGGATATTCAGCAGGATATTACTCATACAAATGGGCTGAAGTCCTTGAAGCAGATGCATTCTCGCTTTTCCAGGAAAAAGGCATATTCAATCGTGAGGTTGCTGACAGCTTCCGCAAGAACATACTTTCTGCAGGCGGTGCAGAAGAGGCTTCGGTAATCTACCGTAACTTCAGAGGACACGATCCCAAGCCCGATGCTCTTATGAAAAAACTCGGTCTCTCAAAATAATCTGCCGAGCGGAGATTAAACCAACAGATGGTGACTAATCAGTCAATTAAGACTTTTTAGTCACCTTTTTAATTAATATTCCAGTCCCTCCAATAGCCGAGAATATCATCCGAACACAATATCTGTGGTTCCTGATTGACATAATTCTTGTCTACGCTATAATACTTGACCTTGGATATTACATAATCCGCCAATTCTTCATACGAGCAATTCCCTTTCGACTCCTGTAGTTTCTTGAGAAGGAAATACGTAAACATTCCGTGCTGCTTGTCCCGGTACGAAAGAGCTGTCTGATCCTCTTGCGTTGCACAGAAGACCAGCATATTGCCTATAGGCTCAGAACCCTTTCCTACTTTGACACCCCTGACCGGGACCAGTCCGGAGTTACGGCTGTTTCCGCTGAAACAGGCATCCAGAAAGATCGTAACTCTGGAGGCACCTGAACATCCAATCATTGAGTAGAGATCCGAAAGTCTGATACCGTTGGATATATCCGCCTGACTTACATCTACCGGTATGAGATAACAATTGTCGCCCGATTCATCTGTAAGACCGTGACCGGCATAATAGAATATAAGCTCAGGGGAGTTTTCGCTCAACGAAATCAGTTTGGAGATACGGGCGATCTCCCTGCGCATGTCCACAGACCCGGCATTGGTCAATAAAATCGTATTTTCCTCTGGTACACCGAAAACATTGATACAATAATCTTTGAAAGTGATGGCATCATTGATTGCAAACTCCACATGAGAGCCAGCAGACAGATCGGTCTGATAAGAGCAGTAATCCTCATTACCGACAATAATGGCAAATCTATTGTCTCTCTTTGCGCCCCACTGCGGGATATTTTTATCCACATCTGACAGAAGTGACGCCTTGCTCACTTGCTTGACATCCCTGCTCCGGGCATCAATAGAAATATTCCTCGAATCCAGCTGCTGATTCAGCTCCAAAATTATGGTAGAATCCTTTGAGAATTTTCCGAATTTTTCAGATAAATTAATATGTAGAGGGATCTGATTTTCAGAATAACTATTGTTTACAATCAATTTATACTCCAGTAACTTCTCCTCTCCGGATTGCAACTCTGCAAAATTCGAAAGCAGATTTCCATCCATAAGAAAGACCCCATCTGGCAGTTCCATCAGAGCCTCTACACCCAGAGCAGTCCCCGGACCGGTGTTCTGCAACAGTAGATTGAGCGAAAAAATCTCCATTTTCTTAAGTTTGCGGGCATCGTTGCTCCTGCACACGATATCTACCACCTCTATCATAGGAGGAGTCAGACTATTGGCCTTTACAGATATATGCTGTATATCTGTACCGAAGCCATTGGGTTCGTATACACTGACATCAAACTCCACAGATGAATCTGAAATAGATGTGGAGGCTCGTATAGGGAATCTGACCTTATAGCTTTTACCTACCTCCAGCAGAGGAATATTCACGGGGGCGAAAGAGAAGGCTCCACAAGTGTCAGAGCAAGTAATCTCGCCCACCATCCCCACACCGTCTCCAAATCCCTCATTCCTTATCTCCATAATGATAAAGCACTCTTCCGCGGCATCTATGGCATTGTTTCCGGAAGGATCCTCAAATGACAGATCCACCACTTTGAGAATAGGAGGTCTGACATCTCTGGAAATACGCAGTGATCCGGTCTTTGTAATGCTGCCATCATTCTGGGCAGCACAGAGAAACGAAATAGCAGAAGCTATTACAAGGAGAAAAAGACGTTTCATAAGAAAATGGTTAGCACACTCAAATTTAACAATAATTTGACCTCAATGCAAAATAATCACTATTTTTGTGGTGTATAAATGAGTTTGTTTATGATTGACATTGTATTTGCTACAGGGAACAGACATAAATTACGAGAAGTACAGGAAATTATAGGCCCCGATTTCAGATTAAGGACTCCAGATGAGTTCGGGATCACTGAAGAGATTCCTGAAACACAAGATACATTGGAAGGTAATGCCCTTCAAAAAGCAGAGTATATCAATAAAAAATGCGGACTGCCCTGCTTTGCAGATGACACAGGACTATTTACAGATGCCCTCGGTGGAGAACCGGGAATCTACTCTGCACGCTACGCAGGCGAAGGCAAGAACGCATCAGACAATATAAAAAAATTGCTTGCCAACCTCAAAGGCAAGACAAATAGGAAGGCCCATTTCAGAACAGTTATTGCATATGTTGACGCAGACCGCAAAGAACTGTTTGAAGGAAGGGTTGACGGTGTGATATTAGATACTCTTTCCGGAGAGGGCGGATTTGGATACGATCCTGTCTTCTACCCAGACAGATATGATGGAAAATACAGTTTTGCCGAACTTTCGCCAGCCCACAAGAATGAAATCTCCCACAGGGGTGAGGCTGTAAGGAAATTTGCTGCCTTCCTTCGCTCTAATAGATAATGATAGTCCTCAATACCACACGATTAGGAGAAGACTCGCTCATTGTCCACGGCTATAATGAAGATCGCGGCAGAGTTAGCGCAGTCCTCAATAGGACTATGTGTAGAAGGTGGGCCTCAATCACACCGCTCAGCATCATAGAGATCCAGACATACGGCAAAGGGGAGATGGAAAAGGTCCGCGACTTCAGCCACTCCTACCTGATCTCATCCATACGTGGAGATATTTCGAAAACAGCAATGGCATTCTTTACGGCAGAACTTCTCTACCGCACACTACCACAGAGAGAGAGTGACCCGTTACTCTACGACTTCATCGTGACATCAATATTGCTTCTCGAAGAGAGCCGCAGAAACATCGCCAATTTCCATCTCTGGTTCTCAGTGTTATACCTTAAGCACATGGGAATAGCACCCTCACCCGGTTCCGAAAGCCTATACAACCCATTTTCCGACAAAGAAAAAGAGTTCATAAAGATTTGCTATGGCGCGAAATTTGAGGAGGCAATGGACTATGTATTCTCTTCATTAGAGAGAAATGCTTTGGTTGAGTCTATACTCAAGTATGCCGGTTACCACCTTGGAATAGAACTTCGCATAAACAGTGCAGAGGTTTTTCGTTCCGTATTTCAAAATCTAAAAAAATGAAACCGATTAACAAAATAGTCCTCAGTTACCTAAAGCCTAGACTAAAAGCTATTGATTCATATCATAGCACACCATTTTCAGTGCAAGACAGTGTGCTGAAGGAGCTGGTTTCACACGGCAGGGACTCACTCTTCGGGAAAGAGCATACGATGGGAAATATCTCTGACTACGAAAGTTTCAGAAGGATGATACCCGTGAGAGATTACAACGCCCTCGAGCCATATTTCAACAGAATCAGAAACGGAGAGAACTACATACTGTGGGATGAAAAAGTCAGATGGATGGCAAAATCAAGCGGGACCAGCTCAGCCAGAAGCAAATTCATACCAATCACCCCAAGCAACCTTCACAAATGTCACTACAGAGGATTCCAGACACTGTTGGCAAGCTATGTCACTTCACACCCGAATACAGGCATGTTCAACGGCAAATCCCTTACATTGGGTGGCAGTACATCTCTGGACAAGCTGAGTAACAACAAGATATACTCAGGCGACCTCTCCGGGATACTCATGCAGAACTCCCCTTTTGTCACCGAGCTCCTCAGGACACCATCCAGAGATATAGCAATGCTCTCTGACTTTGATGAGAAAATAAACAAAATATGCAGGTACTGCTCCAAAGAGGATGTAACCACCATCTCCGGAGTACCATCCTGGTACCTTGTCCTTCTGAAGAGGGTTCTCGAATATACCGGTGCCACAGATATTACACATGTATGGCCGAATATGGAGCTGTTCATGCACGGAGGAATCAGCTTTGCCCCCTATAAAGAACAGTTCCGAAGATTGATACCTTCGGAAAAGATGAATTATGTAGAGAACTACAATGCATCCGAGGGTTATTTTGCATTCAGGCACGCTCCATCAGACAAGGGGATGCTTCTGACACTGGACAACGGAGTCTTCTACGAGTTCGTCCCCATTGAATATCTTGACAGAGTGCTTGAGGGGGACTCTTCCTATTGTTGTACACTTGAAGGGGTCAGGAAAGGGGTTCGCTATGCAATCATCATCACCACTAACAGCGGTCTATGGCGTTATTTGGTAGGTGACTGTGTCGAATTTACCTCCATCGCACCATACCAGATAATAATATGTGGCAGGACCCAGCTGTATATCAACACATTCGGAGAAGAGCTGATGATCCACAATGCAGAAGAGGCACTAAGTTCTGTTTGCAATGACTTTTCAGTGCACGTCACCGACTACACAGTAGCCCCCAAGTTCGATCAAGAAGGTACCGGAGGCTGTCACCAGTGGTGCATAGAATTTGCTCCGGAAAGTCAAGAAATAACCTCCCGTCCCGACTTCAGAAATACCTTTGAAAAGGCACTGGACGACAAGGTCAGGGATCTTAACTCCGACTACGATGGCAAGAGGACCAACGATGTCTCCATGCGACAGCTTCAAATCGAGATTATGCCGGAGGGGTCATTTATGCAATGGATGAAAAGCCGCGGCAAAATGGGAGGACAGAACAAAGTTCCCCGCCTGAGCAACGAAAGGAAGATTATAGAAGATATTCTGAAATACAAAGAACAACTTTAATATTACAGTTATGTTAAGCGAAAAATTATGTGCGGCATTCAATGCCCAAATCAATGCAGAACTTTGGTCTGCATACCTTTACCTTTCAATGTCTGTCGACGCATCTGACAGAGGTGAAAAAGGAGCAGCTAATTGGTTTATGGTACAGTTCCAGGAAGAACAGGACCATGCCAAGATTATGATTAACCACCTCCTCTCCAGAGGAAACAAAGTAGTCCTCAAACCAATCGAAGGTGTAAGGACATCATGGGATAATACCCTCGAAGCATTCAAGACCACCCTCGAACATGAAAAGAAGGTAACATCTCTCATAAACAGCCTCTACGAACTCGCAATCGAAGAGAGAGACTACGCAGCACAAAACACTCTCAAATGGTTCATCGACGAACAGATCGAAGAGGAAGAGAATGTAAACGAAATGATCTATCAGTACGAAGCTGTTGAAGGAAACAGATACGGACTTCTGATGATGGACAAGGAGCTTGCAGGCCGTACATACAATACACCCTCACCCCTTGCACAGAAATAATCAAGAGTCCAAGTAACGCAAGACAACAAAACAACAAAGAAGGTGACTAACAAGTAATTTAGTCACCTTTTTACTCTCAGTCTGCCGCAGATGCGGTCGGCTGTTTCCTCCGGGGACCCTTGCCACCCTCGGCAGTAAGAGGGAGGGGCCCACAAGCGTAGCGAAGTGGGAGGGATGAAGCGAAGCGGAAGGTCTCCGAAGGAGAGCAGCCGACGCTTAACAATAAGTGTCTTGACCTGATCAGCCATCAGGACGAGTCACTCTAAGCCATCTCTGAGGGATCAGACACTAACGCAAAGTCGATAATCTTCTGCTCAACAGAAGAACGAATTACACGAATCCACACCTTGTCACCAATAGTATAGCGCTTGCCCTTTCCACGGCCAACAATAGTATAGCTCTGCTCATCAAACTCGTAGAAATCCTCTTCGATATCCCTTAGAGAAACCATACCCTCCACCTTCTCAGGCTCGGTCTCGACATACATACCCCATTCGGTAAGACCTGAAACAGTACCGGGGAATATCATTCCGACACGCTCTTTCATATACTCACAGAGTTTGTATTTGATACTTGAGCGTTCAGCCTCAGTGGCAATCTGTTCCCTTTCAGAAGAGTGCTTACAACAAGCTTCATAGAATTCCTTGTCAGCCGAACCGGCATCATCCAGATAACTTGCCAGAAGTCTGTGGACCATAAGGTCGGGATAGCGTCTGATAGGAGATGTAAAATGAGTGTAATAATCGAACGCAAGACCATAGTGACCGACATTGTCGGTACTGTAACGTGCACGGGCCATAGATCGCAAAGCCATCATCACCACCGCATCCTGTTCAGGAGTATCCTTCACCACAGAGAGAAGGTTATTGAGCCTCTCGGCAACACTCTTTCCCTTGATTTCAACAGTCGCCTTTGGCATCGAAGCCTCGAATGCCTTTCTCTCCTTTTTTGACTTTTTGTCATTAAGTTCTGATGGAAATCCTATTCCGAAAATTCTGACAAACCGGCTCAGAACATCGAGCTTTTCAGCATTGGGATTCTCGTGTATACGGTAAACAAATGTACGTGCATCTTTCTTGCGGACCTTGCCGACATACTCCGCCACAGCTTTATTTGCCAAAAGCATGAACTCCTCAACGAGCCAGTTGGCCTCTTTGGAAATCTTCTCATATACTCTTACAGGCTTGCCATTTTCATCGACCTCTACCTTCATCTCGGGACGTTCAAATGAGATTGCTCCGGCGGCAAACCTCTTCTTCCTTAGAATAGAAGCCATCTTGTGCAATGTCAGAATCTCATCTGCCATCCTGCCCTGACCTGTCTCTATGACAGACTGAGCCTCCTGATAAGAGAAACGCGCATCAGACTTGATAATGGTCTTTCCAAACCATTTGTCCTTTACAGCTCCCCTCTCTCCCATCTCGAATACTGCAGAGAAACAGAGCTTTTCTTCATCTGGTCGCAAAGAGCAGAGATTGTTACACAAGGATTCTGGGAGCATAGGCACTGTCCTGTCCACCAGATATACCGAAGTGCCTCTATCGTACGCACACTTGTCAACAAGAGTACCAGGAGTCACATAGTAGCTAACATCTGCAATGTGGACACCAACCTCGATATTCCCGTTTTCAAGTCTTCTTACAGAAAGGGCATCATCGAAATCTTTTGCATCAGCAGGGTCGATTGTCATTGTAGGAACAGAAGTGAAGTCCCTCCTTTTCCTCCTTTCTCTGTCAGGAATAGCCACCGGAATCGCATTGGCCTCCTCTTCAACCTGAGACTCAAACCTATAAGGCAGACCATATTCGGCAAGAATTGCATGCATCTCAGTATCATTGGTCCCAGGTTCTCCTAACAGATCCACGATATGTCCAATGGGAGCATTCATCCTGCGCGACCAGTCAGTCACCAAAACAGCAGCCTTCTGTCCTGAAATTGACTTCAAATCGGGAAGATTCCCATTAAAATATATAGAGAGAGTATCCTTCGGAATCAATATGTCGTAAGGCATGGAACGGCTTTCGACTATCAGCCAAAGCTCCCCGTGAGCAGCCTGCAGAATTCCCAAATGCGGTCTCTTGGAGCGCTCCACTATGGAGAGCACCTCTCCCTCAACCCTGCGTGGCTTTCCCGACTTGGCTCCCCCTCTCATCTTATTGGTAACTATCTTGACTGTATCGTTATTGAGAGCCCCTCTGAACTTGGATGAAGGGATGAAGATATCATCTTCCCTACCTTCCACCGTTACAAATCCGTATCCCTCCCTTGTCATACTGACTTTTCCGACAAGTTCCTCCTTATGGAAACGGGTATCTGATTTGGTGCGTCTCTCTTTTGAACTTTTAGCCTTCTTGTTTTTGCTCTTCAGAATAGCCTTTTTGACTGATTTTAAACCTTTAGCCATATTATTCATTTTAACTAATGCAAATTTATTAAAAATTTACTCTGATAGTTCCAGCCACATCATTTCATATTGATCAATTAGCTCTATTATCTCTCCTATTTTCCGTGAAGCATCCAGCAGTTCCTGACTGCTGAGTGTTCCGCTTGAGAGACTTTGCTCAATAGACTGTTTTTCGGCTTCTAACTTGGGAAGTTCAGCCTCTATCCTCTCAAGTTCCCTCTGTTGCTTCCAGGAGAGTTTTTTCTTTCCGTTGGCCGAAGAGGCGACATTCATCCTTGGCTTTCCTGATGCAGAGTTTTGGGTTTTGAGTGCAGGCTTTGCAGTGCGAGTCCTATCGGAATCAGCACCCAGAGATTCTCGATAAGAAGAATAATTTCCCGGATAATCCTTTATTTTGCCCTCCCCGTTGAAGACAAAAAGATGATCGATAATCTTGTCCATAAAGAATCTGTCATGCGAGACAATGAGAAGAGTACCGGAATAGCTCCTGAGGTACTCCTCAAGAACATTTAAAGTAACAATGTCAAGGTCATTGGTTGGTTCATCAAGGATCAGGAAATTAGGAGAGGAGACAAGAATTGAAAGGAGGTACAACCTCCTCTTTTCACCACCGCTAAGTTTCTCTATCAAAGAGTTATGCATAGAAGGAGGAAAAAGGAAATAGTTAAGGAATGTCGTAGCTGATACCCTCTTCCCGTCACCCAATTGGATATGGTCGGCTATCTCCCTTATATATTCCAGCACAGTCTGACCGCTTCTGAAACCGATACCACTTTGACGATAGTACCCGAAACAGACGGTGGTTCCAATATCTATTTGGCCTGAGGTAGGAGAGAGCGAACCGGTTATCAAATCGAGAAACGTACTCTTGCCCACACCATTAGGTCCTATTATACCTACTTTTTCCCCAGGTGTGAATTTATATGAAAAGTCATTCAAAGCGCAAAAGCCATCCTCACAGTAGCTCAGATGAGAGCAGTCCACCACCTTCTTCCCGAGCCTTTGCATTCCGGCCACAATCTTTACACTCTGTTCGACAATTGTCTGAGAGGCCCTCTCTTGAAGATGTTCAAAAGACTCTACCCTGTAGCGTGCCTTGGTTCCTCTGGCACACGGAGTCCTTCTTATCCACTCAAGTTCTCCCCTGAGAAGATTCCTTGCCCTTTGGGTGGCAGAATTGAAATTATCGACCCTCTCATCCCTCTTTTCTAGAAAATAGGAGTAGTTCCCCTCATAACGAAAAACACTCTCCATATCCAGCTCTATGATGATATTGCATACACGATCCAGAAAATATCTGTCATGGGTAACCATCAAAAGTGTAGAACGGGATCTTCTCAGATACTCTTCAAGGAACTCTATACTCTCTATGTCAAGATGGTTGGTGGGTTCGTCCATTACCAAAAAATCAGGATTATTGACCAAAAGAACAGCAATGGCAACACGCTTCTTTTCGCCACCGCTCAATGAAGAGATTTTCTTTTGCACATCGTTGAGTCTGAGCTTAGAAAGAATCTCCTTGATACGAAAATCTTCAACCTGAGCCTCCTTTGCCTCGATCTTTTTAGAGACGGCCTCGAATATAGTGTCATCCGGATCAAAATCACTCTCTTGATCCAAAAAGGCAACTGAAATATTCTTCATGAAGCGGATCTCCCCCTGACCATCCGAACTCTCCCGACCTGCAATTATGCGCAACATCGAGGTTTTGCCGGCTCCGTTAGGCGCCACCAATGCGATCTTGTCACCCTCGTTTATGTTAAAGGATACGTTCTTGAATAACGTCCTCACACCGTAGGACTTGGATATATTTACAACTTCCAGAAAGCTTGCCATATATTTTTTAAAATTTCAAGCAAATATAAAGGTTAAATGGTTGTAAATTAAAAAAATAGTGGTATATTTGCAGCCCACTTAGAAGGTGGACTATATTTAAAGAATTAATTATCAACATTTTAACAAATTAAACCAATGCCTGGATTAATTGGAAAAAAAATCGGAATGACTTCCGTTTTCGATGCTGATGGAAAAAACATTCCATGCACCGTTATTGAAGCTGGTCCGTGTGTTGTTACGCAGATTCGTACAGTAGAGAATGATGGTTATGCCGCTGTACAACTTGCCTATGACGAAATGAAAGAGAAACACACCAGCAAGGCTCTCAAAGGCCACTTTGAAAAGGCAGGAACCACACCCAAACGCAAACTCGTAGAGTTTGCAAACGACTTCAGCACTGAAGTAAAGTTGGGTGACACACTCACCGTAGCAGACGTATTCGGTTCTACCGAATGGATCGATGTAGTAGGTGTATCTAAGGGTAAAGGTTTCCAGGGTGTTGTAAAACGCCATGGCTTCCAGGGAGTAGGTGGCCAGACCCACGGTCAGCACAACAGACTCCGTCACCCCGGTTCACTCGGTGCATCTTCATGGCCTTCAAGAGTATTCAAAGGTATGAGAATGGCCGGACAGATGGGTAATGAACGAGTAAAGATTCAGAACCTTAAGGTTATTAAAGTTATTCCTGAGAACAACTTGGTTCTCGTGAAGGGTTCTATCCCCGGAGCAAAAGGATCTTATGTAATTTTGGAGGACTAAGAGTATGGAATTATCAGTTTACAAAATTGACGGTACCGAATCAGGAAAGAAAGTAACCCTTGATTCAGAAATCTTTGGCATTCAGCCTAACGACCACGCAATCTATTTGGATGTGAAACAGTACCTCGCTAACCAGCGTCAGGGAACACACAAAACCAAAGAAAAATCTGAAGTTGCATACAGCACCAAAAAGATGGGACGCCAAAAAGGTGGTGGAGGAGCCCGTCACGGTAGTATCAAGTCTCCTACATACGTAGGTGGTGGTACAGTATTCGGACCCAAACCCCGCGACTACAGATTCAAGCTCAACAAAAAGCTCAAACAGTTGGCTCGTTACTCAGCTCTCTCATACAAAGCTCAGGAAAATGCCATCGTTATGGTTGAGCCTTTCTCAATGGAAGCGCCTAAGACCAAAGAATTCATTCAGATTCTCAACAATTTGAATGCAAACGGAAGACGTACACTATTCGTACTTCCCCAAATCAGTGAAAATATTTACAAGTCATCACGCAACCTTGAAAACGTCAATGTTATCACTATTGATGAAATCAACACTTATGAAATCATGAAATCATATCAGTTGGTTCTCGTTGACGGAGTTCAGGATATCATCGCAGAAAGACGCAAATAACCGTAGGATAAAATGGGAATTTTGATTAAGCCTATAGTAACAGAAAAATTGACGATTCAGGGCGATAAATTGAATCGTTACGGTTTCATTGTTGACCGCAATGCCAATAAGATAGAGATCAAAAAAGCGGTCGAAGAACACTATGGAGTAACGGTAAAAGACGTAAATACCGTTAATTATCACGGAAAACGTAAAAGCCGCTACACCAAAGCGGGTTTATTGACAGGACGTGCCAACCACTACAAGAAAGCGTACGTGACATTGGCAGGTGAAGATAAGATTGATTTCTACAGCAACATTTAATCCTATGGCAGTACGTAAATTCAAACCGACAACACCCGGTACAAGAAATAAAATCATCAGCGCATTCAGCGAAATTACTTGCACAACCCCTGAAAAATCTCTTCTCGAACCCTTGAGAAAGACAGGTGGTCGTAACAACACCGGTAAAATGACTATGCGCTACATCGGTGGCGGTCACAAGAGAATGTATCGTATTATCGACTTCCTTCGTGACAAAGACAACTGTCCTGCTACCGTAAAGACTATTGAGTATGACCCTAACCGCAGTGCTCGCATTGCATTGGTTGTTTACGCTGACGGAGAAAAGAGATATATCATCGCTCCTCAGGGTATCCAGGTAGGCCAGACCATCATGTCAGGATCAGGAGTGGCTCCCGAAATCGGAAACACTCTTCCCCTCTCTGAAATTCCCCTCGGAACAGACATCCACAATATTGAGCTTCGTCCCGGACAGGGTGCCGCAATGGCACGTTCAGCCGGAGCTTACGCACAGCTCACAGCACGTGAAGGCAAACACGCCATTCTTCGCCTCCCTTCAGGTGAAACCAGAATGGTTTTGGTAACTTGCCGTGCAACAGTAGGTGTCGTTTCTAACTCTGACCACAACCTCGAATCTTCAGGTAAGGCAGGACGCAGCCGTTGGCTCGGACGCAGACCTCGAAACAGAGGTGTTGTGATGAACCCTGTAGATCACCCTATGGGTGGTGGTGAAGGACGTGCATCAGGAGGACACCCTCGCTCACGCAAAGGTATTCCTGCTAAGGGCTACAAGACACGTAACCCTAAGGCTACTTCCAATAAGTTTATCATAGAAAGACGTAAAAAATAGGAATAAATTCAGAGAATTATGAGTAGATCACTTAGAAAAGGTCCCTACATTCAGGCTGCACTCGAAAAGAGAGTTATTGCAATGAATGAAGGAACTATGAAAAAAGAAGTTATTAAAACTTGGTCTCGCGCCAGTTTGATCTCCCCTGACTTCGTAGGTCATACCATCGCGGTTCATAACGGAAATAAATTTATTCCGGTTTATGTTACTGAAAATATGGTAGGTCACAAGCTTGGTGAATTTGCACCAACCCGTACCTTCAAAGGCCATTCGGGTAATCGTTAATCAATTAATGTAAAGAGTTACAATAATGGGATCTCGTAAAAAAGAAATGGCCGACAGGCTTAAAGAAATAAAGAAAGTCACAGCGATCGCGAAGCTCAATGACGTTCCCACATCTCCTCGCAAGATGCGTCTTGTTGCGGATATGATTAGAGGCGTTGAAGTAAACCGCGCATTGGACATACTCAAATATACCAAGAGAGAAGCTGCAGGACGTCTGGAAAAACTCCTCCGTTCAGCAATTGCTAACTGGGAAGCTAAGAACGAAGGCGACAAGGCTCTCGAAAACGGTGAAGTAATCGTAAAGAGCATCATGGTAGGTCAGGGTAGCACCCTCAAGCGTATCCGTACAGCCCCTCAGGGACGTGCGGCACGTATCCGCAAGCGCTCTAACCACGTAACCATCATCGTAGGTGTAAAAGATGTTAAAGAAACCGTAGCAAAACAGGAGGAATAAACAATGGGACAGAAGATTAATCCTATAGCAAATAGAGTCGGTATAATCCGTGGTTGGGACTCCAATTGGTACGGCGGTAAAGATTATGCTGCAAAGATTCTCGAAGATTCAAAGATTCGTGAATATATCTACGCACGTATCACCAAAGCGAACCTCTCAAAAATCGTTATAGAAAGGACCCTCAAACTCATCACCGTTACTATCCACACCTCAAAACCCGGTCTGATTATCGGTAAAGGTGGTCAGGAAGTTGACAAACTTAAAGAAGAGTTGAAGAAAATTTCTAACAAAGAGGTTCAGATCAATATCTTCGAAGTAAAGAGACCTGATATTGACGCAAATATCGTTGCGAACAACATCGCACGCCAGGTTGAGGGACGTGTATCTTACCGTCGCGCAATCAAGATGGCTATCGCAGGTGCAATGCGTTCAGGTGCTGAAGGTATAAAGGTTCTCATCAGCGGCCGTTTGGGCGGTGCAGAAATGGCAAGAAGAGAACTCTACAAGGAAGGAAGAACTCCCCTCCATACCTTCCGTGCTGATATTGACTACGCATTGGCTGAGGCTCATACCAAGGTAGGTGTTCTCGGAATCAAAGTATGGATCTGCAACGGTGAAGTTTACGGAAAACGTGACCTCTCCCCCAATGCCGGTGTTGCAGCCAACGCAGCTCCCGCAAACAACAATCGTCAGGAAGGCCGTCGTGGCCGTGGCGACAGACGTCGTGACAGACGCCCTCGCGGAAACCGTGAGAACAACAACGCTCAGTAAGATACAGTAGTATTTTAGATAATCATTTTTAGAGGACCGGTACTCTGCAATGGGGACCGGTCTTTGTTATAAATACCTAACAATAGGTATTGCCCGAAAGGGCTAATGGAGCTATCTTTGTAGACATGAAATTATCGGAACTTAAAACAAACGAACATGGCATCATTGTCAAGACCAATGGCCACGGATCATTCAGAAGAAGAATCGCCGAGATGGGATTCATTAAAGGGAATGAGGTTCGTGTAGTTCTGAATGCGCCTTTGAAAGACCCCATAGAGTATGAGGTTATCGGTTACAAGATCTCACTCAGGAGAGAAGAGGCTGAAAAAATCGAGGTTGTGAGCGAAAGTGAAGCAAAGGAGATTTTGGGGAACCGAAAAGAGAAGGAGGCACTCACCTTCACTACATATAATGAGGAATTTCATTCACGGATGAAGGAACTCGCAGAGGAGAGAAGACATACCATAAGAGTGGCGTTGGTCGGCAATCCCAACTGCGGGAAAACATCCCTTTTCAATATAGCATCAGGCAGTCACGAACATGTAGGGAACTATAGCGGAGTGACTGTAGACGCAAAGACAGGCAACTTCGTACACAACGGATACCATTTTGAAATAACAGATCTTCCCGGTACATACTCACTTTCGGCATACAGTCCTGAAGAACTGTACGTGAGGCGGCATCTTTTCGAAAAGACACCGGACGTGATAGTAAACGTTCTGGACTCATCCAATCTTCAGAGAAATTTACTCCTTACCACACAGCTCATAGACATGGATATGAGAGTGGTAATAGCACTGAATATGTACGATGAGCTCGAGGCCTCTGGTAATAAACTGGACATCACCACTTTTGGACACTTACTGGGTATTCCTGCAGTACCTACAGTAAGCAAGAGTGGAAAGGGAATCAAGGAACTTTTCGATACTATTATAAAAGTTTATGAAACGAATGACCCGGCTACGGCAAGGCATATCCATATTAATCATGGAACAGAGATCGAATCGGCAATAGTCGCAATACAGAAACTCATCAAGGAGAACGAATCTATAAAACGCAAGTTCTCTACCAGATACCTTGCCATAAAATACCTCGAACACGACACTCAAATCGAGAAGACAATAGAGTCACTCCCGAACAGAAACGATATCATAGCCCTTAGAGTGGAACTTGAGCACAGAATGGAAAGACTCCTTGGGACTACGATAGAGTCCGCCATTATTGATGCAAAATATGGCTTCATCCAGGGAGCGCTGAAGGAGACATTTACACCCTCACAGAAGAGGAAACACACCTCCATTACCGACAGAATAGACGCTCTGGTTACAAACAAATGGCTTGCATTCCCTATATTCATAGCCGCGCTTTTCATAACATTTGAGGCAACCTTTACACTCGGACAGTACCCGATGGACTGGATTCAATGGTTCGTCGACTCCGTTGCATCATTTGTCTCGGAAAAGATGCAGGACGGATGGCTTAAAGACCTTATTACCGATGGTATCATAGGTGGAGTAGGCAGTGTACTGGTATTTTTGCCTAACATCATGATCCTCTACTTGTTCATCTCACTGATGGAAGACTCTGGTTATATGGCCCGCACTGCATTCATAATGGACAAGCTAATGCACAAGATGGGACTCCATGGCAAGTCCTTCATTCCCATGATTATGGGATTCGGCTGCAATGTTCCGGCAATTACCGCAACCAGATCTATCGAGAATCCAAAAAGCAGGCTTCTTACTATACTGATACTGCCTTTAATCTCATGTTCGGGCCGTCTGCCAATCTATATAATGATGACAGGAGCCTTCTTCCCTGCAAACGGAGCATTGGTGATGATGGGAATTTACCTGTTAGGAATAACTCTGGCAATCATAGGGGCAAAAGTGATGTACAGATTTATCGACAATCAAGACCTTCCCTTTGTAATGGAACTTCCCCCATACAGAGTCCCGACTGCAAAATCGATATTCAGACACACTTGGGAAAAAGGCAAACAGTATCTGCAGAAGATGGGAGGAATCATACTTGTCGCTTCGCTTATTATCTGGGCACTGGGATACTTTCCAAGAAACAACGGTGAAATGACACCCGCCCAGCAGCAGGAGCAATCATATATCGGAATAATCGGCAAGAGCATAGAACCTGTGCTTGAACCTATAGGCATGAATTGGCAGTCAGGCGTTGCAATACTTTCAGGAATCGCTGCAAAAGAGCTAATTGTCAGCACAATGGGGGTTCTTTACAGCACTGATGAATCTGACTCACTGCAGAGCGCACTTCAGTCTGCCATCACCCCTGCAGGCGCTTTGTCATTCATGGTATTTGTTTTGCTTTACTTCCCTTGTATAGCAACATTCATTGCTATAAAGCAGGAGAGCGGCAAATGGAAGTGGGCGATAATAACAGCAATATATACAGTGGTACTCGCCTGGGTAATGTCCTTTGCAGTTTACCATCTGGCACTTTTATTATTATGAATATATACGAGATAGAACACAACAGGGAAATAGTACATCCTAACACCAGAATGGCAGATGTCATAGAGGCAGATTACAGGATACTTCCCCTTCTTTACAGAATAGGCATTGAGCTCGGATTCGGAGAGAAGAGCATAAGCGAGGTCTGCTGCGAGAGCGGTATCAACCCCAACTCATTTCTCCTGATATGCAACACATATCTCCTGACAGACTACTCTCCCTCTTCCGAACTCATCGGAAGTGCTAATCCTTCAGATCTGATTAAGTACCTTTCATCCTCACACTCATACTATCTTAACGAATGTATCCGTGAATTGGAGGGACTTATCGACAAGGTGGCTTCAGACCTTCCGGCCAACCAGCGCGACCTCATCACGACCTTCTACAAAGTATATCGCAAGGAGCTCGAAAACCACTTCAGTTACGAAGAGGATATAGTATTCCCCTACGTAAGAAGAGTCATAGAGCACAAAGAGGAAAATGAGAAATTCACTATCGGCACATTCGAAAAGAACCACAGCAACGTAGATGAGAAGATCAACGACCTCAAGAGCATAGTGATGAAATATATCCACTCTACAGGCAATCGCTTCGAATCCATGCAGCTCCTTTCAACTCTCTACATTCTGGAGAGGGATCTTATGAAACATACATTCATAGAAGACCATATCCTAATACCAATGATAAATCTTCTGGAACAGAGTCATGACAGCCAATAATAAGAGAG
This sequence comes from uncultured Alistipes sp., assembly GCA_945787505.1. Classification (GTDB taxonomy): domain Bacteria; phylum Bacteroidota; class Bacteroidia; order Bacteroidales; family UBA932; genus Coprenecus. The sequence continues at coordinate 1,924 of CALZHC010000011.1, read as the reverse complement.
TACTCATAATCACACCTTCCAGAATAGTGGCGGAAGGTCTGATAACAATTCTCACCCAAGCAGGAGGTTTTACCATAGAGAGAGTCATTTCCTCTATCTCACGGGAGAACGAGAACCTTCTGCATACCATCCCTGCAGACATAATTATAGCAGATCCCTCAATGTTCGGATTCAATATCCTGCAAACCCTCAAAAACAGACTTTCAGAATTCACAACTGCCCCATTGGTATCATTGTCCACCATGCCCATGAGCAGGACTATCGCTGCGAATTTTGATGAACACATCTCCATGTTCGACACTGCACCGGAAATAGTAAAGAAACTCCGAAATATCACGATTGTAGACACATCCAACAGTGAAGAATCACAGGATAATAACATCGGAGAACTCACATCAAGAGAGAAAGAGATCTTGGTAAAGGTAGCAAGCGGACATTCAAACAAACAGATAGCAGACCAGCTTAATCTGTCAGTGCACACCGTCATCACTCACCGCAAAAACATCACTCACAAGACAGGTATTAAAACAATAGCAGGGCTTACTGTGTACGCCCTGCTGAACAATTTGATTACAACACCTAACGAAAATTTGTAAAATTACCAATCCATATATCCAATGATTCCCGGAAAACTTGAAAACTCAAATTGTCTTTCGTATGTATGGAATATCGGTTGTTCTGTAATAATCACTACATCGGAGTCTATCCTAAGAAGGACACGCTCTGCAATGCGATTTACGGACTCCCCTGATTTGTAAATAGTGGGCTTGAGAATCAGCCTATTCCCATCTATTTCCCAATAATCCTCGTTCATGCCACTGGCCATCTCTTCAAGAGTCTTCGGAGCCTTCATATTAATATGTGAGCAGTTGATTCTGCCATAATCCATGATATCATTTTCCCTGTTGATGGTAAGATGGGGATAAGTGATTATAGAACCTGCACCCTCATCATTTACCATATATGCAAGGGTGAACTTCTTTTTTCCCGCATCTATGAAAATACTCTCGTTCTTATAAAGCTCACAATCCTGAAACTCTACGAAAAGAGTATCCACAGGTGGCAACTTTGAAGAATTATATGTACGTTCGATTTTGTTCAAATGTGATATCGAACTGAAAGATCCTAGGAAAGCGGTAAAGAGAGCCACAAACCAAATGACAAGCATAATAAGTCCGGGGTGACACTTCGGAGACTTGAGAGCAAAGATCATCTTGATTCCAAGGTAAACCACCATCAAACAGGGGATTATAAGAAGCAGGAATACAGAGACCGATACAATTGTTATAACCCATTGGGGTGCATCAGTAAACATTTCCACGAGTGTAGTAAAATCAAAGGGGGAGAAGAGTCCCCATGATATGCTCACCCCGAAAAATGCAAGCATAAAAGCAATAGAACATCCGATTCCGGCTATCAGAAAAGCAACGCCCAAAATGACACCTGCCACTCTTGCCAAAGATCCCCACATCGAGCTGTGCGAAGCCCTTTCTACCATTGATGAGAACTGGCTGCTACCACTCTCTATCCTGCTTTGAATACCTTTAAGAGAATTTGGTTCACCTCTCATATCGCACCTCTGCTGTGCTGTCACGGCAGGAGGCATTACAAAATACATTATCAAATAGACAATGGGAAAGAACAGCGGTGCAAATTCGAAAAGTATCAAAAGAACAGTTCCCACAGTAAAGAGAAGTCTGAAAATGACAGGATCAACACTGAAGTATGCACCTAGTCCTGCACACACACCTGAGAGTTTTTTATTCTTGAGATCCCTGTAGAGATGACGGCGTCCACCTGTCCCTAACTCATCATAAGGATTACCCAAATTATCTGTAGTTCCGAGAGTTGCAATAATGCTATTGACTGCAAACTCGTCCACCAGCTTGTTTGAAAAGCCCCTCTCGATCAGAAGTTCGGCAAT
>CALZHC010000010.1 GCA_945787505.1 uncultured Alistipes sp. | reverse complement strand
AATCTGACAGAGTTGTCTACATTGCATATATTGACCACAGCACTGAATTGCTTTCCGCTGGTATATACTATATCAGCTTTTGTGAACTGTGGCATCATATAGCATATGGAATCAGGCAATTTGTGGATGATGTTGTCTCTGCTCCTTATTGAAATCTTACCTGACAAGGTCTGAGAATCTGCATAATCAATGAATGCAAAGAGGAACAGTAAGGTGGTTGTTAGTAATCTTGTCATAATTTTATCTTTTTCTGCAAAATTACCATTAATCGTTAAATGTCAAAAAAAAATTGTTTAGTAAAAATAAATTCATATCTTTGAGCCCTAATGTAAGTTAGGGTGTAAAAACTATGTGCTAACAGAAATAGAAAACATTTAACGAAACAATAAACATTACAAATCTAAAATTCATCTACATGAAAAAAGTCAGACTCTTTTTGGCAGGCCTATTACTGATGGTGTCTACAGCAGTTTTCGCTCAGGATATCACAGTTAAGGGTACTGTCACAGATGCCGCAACCGGAGAAACCATCCCCGGCGCATCAGTCCAGCTTAAAGGTAGTCTTACTCAGTATGCAATGACTGATTTGGACGGTTTCTACTCACTTTCTGTTCCTCAGAATGGAGTACTCGTCGTAAGCTTCCTTGGCTACAAGACAGCTGAGATTCCCGTCAACGGAAGAACTACTATCGACATCGCTTTGGAAGTTGAAGCTGAGTTCCTCGAAGACGTAGTCGTTGTCGGTTATGGTACAGCTAAGAAAATTACTTCTGTCGTAGGTTCAGCAGCAACCGTCAACCAGAAGGTTCTCTCTAACCGTCCTACCGCAAACGCCGGTGACGCTCTGCAGGGACAGGTTGCAGGTATGCAGATCTTCTCATCAACAGGTGAACCTCAGTCTAACGTATCTGTACGTATCCGTGGTGTCAACTCTATCAACGCAGGAACTACTCCTCTGTTCATCCTTGATGGTGCACCTGTATCTTCATCAATTTTCAACTCTTTGAACTCTAACGATATCGAAAGCATCGTTGTCATGAAGGATGCTTCTTCTACCGCTATCTACGGTTCACGTGCTGCTAACGGTGTCGTATACATCACTACCAAGAAAGGTAAGATTTCTGAAAAACCTACCGTTGCAGTTCGCGGTCAGTATGGTATCTCCACTGTAGTATCACACAGAATGAACCTTATGAACAGCGACCAGTGGTTTGAACTCCAGAAACTTATCGATCCTGGATTCGTATTGACTGATTACCAGAAACTCTCTCAGGAGTTGGGAATCAACACCAACTGGAAGAAGTACTTCTTCAACGATGCAGCACCTGTATGGAGTGTTGACGCATCTGTTTCGGGTGCTACCGACAAGACTGACTACTATTTCTCTATCGGTACATTTAACCAGACAGGTACTCTTCCTTACTCAAGCTTGAGCAGATTCAATATCCGTTCAAATATCAATACCAAGATTACCAATTGGTTGAAAATCGGTCTGAGCCTAGGTCTTACCTACCAGAACTATACCACAGCAGGATTCACAGGTTCAAATTCAGGAAACTCATGGTATAACCCTACAACAGCATCTAACTGGATGGTTCCTTGGTTCACCCCTTATGAAATTGAAAAGAACGATGCTGGTGAATACTTCATCAACTACAACAAGGAAAGAAAGTACTTCAGCGAACTTGGTATGTACAATACATACTGGCTCCAGGAACTCCAGCCTTCTAATAATAATACCCTCCGTCTTAACGGAAGCCTTTATGAAGATATTACTCCTATCAAAGGTCTGACACTCCGTGCTCAGCAGAACCTTGAAGGCTATGACTATCGTTATTCATACAAGATGAATGCTTCAGACCCTGACTCTCCTTGGGTTAACGACCCTGAAGGTGCAAAGGTAGGCGAACAGTTCTCACGTTACTATCAGTTTACTTTCACCAATACAGCAGAGTACAAGTTTGACATTGCCAAGAAGAACCACTTCGCAATCCTCCTCGGTCAGGAGTCAATCTTCAACAAAGACGAAGGATTCTCAGCTTCATCATCAGGATTTACCGATTGGCGTCTGAACCATGTATCACACGGTACCAAACCCGAACAGCCTGGTTACAGTATTTCAGAAGTTACATATAACTCATTCTTCGCACGTCTCTCTTATGACTATGCTGACAAGTATTATGTAGACCTCTCTTGGCGTCGTGACGGTTCTTCACTCTTTGGAGCCAACAGACGTTATGCCAACTTCTATTCTGCTGGTATAATGTGGAATATCAAAGGTGAAGATTTCCTCCAGGATGCAGGATGGATCAATGACTTGAGATTCAAGGCATCTTATGGTACTACCGGTAACTCTTCAATCAATAACTATCTCCCTTACGGTACAGTAGCTACTTATGGCGGTCTGTATGACGGCAACAAAGGATGGGGTATTGCTAATCCTTCAAATGCCGACCTTACTTGGGAAACAGTAGAAACTCTCAATATCGGTCTTACCGGACGTCTTTGGAACTTCGTTAACCTTAATGTTGAGTTCTATAACAAGATGACCCGCGACATGTTGATGTCTATCCCTTACTCTTATACAACAGGTCACGGTGCAGGTTGGGGTAACGCAGGTGATATGCTCAACAGAGGTGTTGACTTCGAAATAGGATTTGATATTATCCAGACTCAGGATCTCTACTTCAATATTAAGACTAACTTCAACTACAACTATAACGAAATCACCAAGCTCTTCGGTGGACGTGATGAATATACCGTAGCTAATACCGGTATCTCGTATCAGAGAGGATATCCTTACGGTGAACTCTTCTTCGTACGTTCAGCAGGAGTTGACCCTCGTGATGGTATGGCTATGTGGTATGACCTTAACGGTAACAAGACAAAGAGATACTCTGATGACTATGCTGTAATGACTGGTTTGCAGAGATATGCTCCTTGGGCAGGTGGTATCCAGCTCAACTTCCAGTACAAGGGTCTCTACGTAGGTGCTGACTTCTCTTGGGTAGCAGGCAAGTACACTATCAACAACGATAAATACTTCCTTATCAACCCTAAATTCACCAACCAGGCTAACGGTAGTGCTGACCTCCTCAACATCTGGCAGGAATATGGTCAGGTTACCGATATACCTTGTCTCGAATCTGAAAGGGTATTTGACTCCTCACTCATAGAAAATGCTTCATTCCTCAGATTGAAGAACCTCCAGATTTCTTACACATTCCCTAAGAAGTGGATGCAGAAGACAGGATTCCTTGGTAGCGCACGTATCTACGCAATCGGACGTAACCTCTTGACTGCAACTCCTTATTCAGGATATGACCCTGAAGTCGACAGTAACCTCCAGATGGGTGTATATCCTAACTCAAGACAGTATACAGTAGGTGTAGAACTCACATTCTAACATATTATTGAAAATGAAAAAAATATTTAAAATATCAACATTGTTTGTAGCCGCTTTGGCTGGACTGTCAAGCTGTGACTTGCATAAAACTCCAGAAGGTGCTATTGACCCCGATAACGCTATGGAGTCTCTTAAGGACGCTATTGCGCTTAGAGATGGTCTCTATATAGCATATAGAGGATCTGTAACAGGTTCACTGGTTCACCAGCCTGAAATTCAGTCTGACCTTATGCATGCTACCCTCGCTTTCGGTAATAACGGAGGTGACTTTTACGAATGGACATTCCAGTCAGCTAATGGTACCACTACAGGTTGGTGGGGTTCTATGTACAGTAATATTGCTCAGTGTAACTTCTTTATCCAGAAGGCTAATCTTGTTGACAAGAGCAATTGGAGAGCTTCTGCTGCTGACTCTCTTCAGCAGTTTAAGGGTGAAGCTTTCTTTATGAGAGCTTACTATCATTCTTTCCTCCTCGAGAAGTTCTGTCTCCCTTATCCCGGAAATGAAACTTCTTACGGTGTCCCTTATGTAACATCTTACAATCCTACATCTGACCAGACACTTTATCCTTCAAGAGGTACTCAGGAAGAGGCTTATACCAAGCTCATCGCAGACCTCGACAGTGCTGAAAGCTATATCAAACTAGCTCCTAAAAAAGGTAGTATCCGTCTTACAACTGACGCTGTCAAGGCACTCAGAGCACGTGTAGCTCTTACTATGGGTGACTATGCAACAGCTATCAGCAATGCAAAGGCTCTTATCGATGGAAAGAAATACCCTCTCTGTACTTCAGCTGATGCACTCAAGAATATGTTCCTTCAGGACTCAGGTGAAGAATGTATCGTAATGCTTGATGCAGACTATGCTACCAACTCTCTACCTGCAAGCAATAGCTTCTATTACATGCAGTATAACTCTCAGACCGGTACTTACAATCCTTATTACGTTCCTGAAAAATGGGTTGTTGAAGGTCTTTATACCAAAGATGACCTTCGTTTCCCCATTTTCTTCCTCAAGACCGATGTAGACCTTATGGGTGGTAGCTCATTTAACCTCTATATCGTAAATAAGTTCTCAGGAAACGATGCTTTCAAGTCAGGAGATGGTCCTAGTGAAATCAACAAGGCTAAGCCTTTCAGAATTGCAGAACAGTATCTCATTCTGGCAGAAGCTTATGCAAAGAGCGGAAACTCATCAGAAGCAGTTAAATATCTTAACGAACTTCAGAATAACAGAGGCGGATCTTTGGCTTTGACCACTGCAAGTATTGATGATATCCTCAAAGAAAGAGTTCGTGAACTCTTCGGTGAAGGTTTCAGAATCTCTGACCTCAAGAGAAATGGAAAGGATATGAATAGAGGTGATGCTCAGATTGCAAACTCTATTTACCTCCCTTCAACTTATCAGCAGTTCTCTAAAACTTCTGGTGACCACAGGTTCTTGTGGCCTATACCTAAGGATGAAATCGATGCTAACCCCAACCTCAAGGGACAGCAGAACGAAGGATTTTAATTAATTACTAAAATTACTGAAAATGAAATTTTTTAAATATGCAATTGTAGCTGCTGCTTGTGCTTTTATGTTCTCTTCTTGTATAAAGAGAGAATTTGAGCCCGAAGTCGGAAATGGACAGGTAGAGTTTGCTCCTGCGAGCGATTCGCTTAGTCTTGATAATCCTTACATTCTAATCAAACTTCAGCAGACCAAACCCTCTGATAAAGCTGCAAAGGCAGTGCTGGTTATTGATACTACCAATAGTACAGTAACACTTTCAGACGGAACCAAAGAGACTCTTCGTATTGATGGTGCTGACGCTCATCTCTATGTAACTGAAACTGAAGTTTTCGTTACTGGTTATACACAGGAAGAGATGGATGCTAACGGTGGAAATCCTGTAGTTGGCGGTCAGTTCGAAATTCGTATTGGTAACTACAAATCATATAAAGCAATCGACCTTAAGCTCTCTATTGAGGGTTCAGATTCAAAATATGATGTTGTAGTGGCTAAGCCTAAGGCTATTGATATCACCGGTACTTACTCACTCCAGTGTTCTATTTGGCCTGAACCTCCTGCTACTACAGATATCGTAATTACGGTTGACCCTTCAGATCCCAACAAGTACTATTTCGGTGCATTGGGTGTAAATAATGTTTGGACAGCTACCAGAGATGCCAACACCCTTACCATTTCTAATAAGGATTCTTATGACTATGAAGGCCAGCCTATACAGTGTTGTTCATGTGATGGTTCTTCTTATGACCCCAACACTTGCGCTGAGATCGCTTTCACTGCAGAAGATATGACTCTTGTCAATGGTATGTTCCTTGGCATTTTCGATACCGGTTCTGGCTTTATTCTTGCTAAACCTGGTGATAAAGGTGCCAAAAAGTAATATCATCTAATTAGATAAAAAGAGACTGTTCCTTTTGGAATGGCCTCTTTTTTTTATACATTTGTGGTTACTTTTTAATAGCGCTATGTATAAGAGAACATTTTCAACACTATGTGCCGGTGCATTGGCTCTTTTAGGGGTCATTTCTTGTTCTATGGATGAATATGCAGTCGGTGAAAAATTTGTAGATGTAAATGGCAAGGAGTTTCCTGCCAGTGCATTTATTCAGGGTCATGTACGTATCAAAGTTTCTGAATCATTCTCGAAGGAACTTGAAATGAAAACCGGAGCAGACGGTTTGGTGAGTTTCTCAGAAATCGAGTCTTTCTCGAGAGAAGTTGCAAGTCTTGGCGTTGTTTCAATGAAGAGGGTATTTCCCAAGACTGAACGTTTCGAAGCCCGTACCAGAGCCGAAGGTATGCATCTTTTTTATGATGTTTACTATGATCAGAGTGTTACACTGACTAAAGCTGACAATGGACTCAAGAATGTTGACGGAATCGTTAACGTTGAATATGTTCCTTCTATTGTCCATTTTCAATCAGTAGAACAGGAAGTCTTCACCAGAGCTGATTTTACACCTGCTCCTGCTGCGGCCTCTGCTGATCTTTATCCTTTTGATGACCCCCGTCTTCCTGAACAGTGGCATTATATGAATGACGGAAAGGGTACAGGTAAGGTTGAGGGCTGTGACATAAATGTCTTTCCTGTGTGGAATGAAGGAGTCTATGGAACAGATGTAGTCGTTGCAATAGTAGATGGCGGTATCGACTACAAACACGAAGATCTAAAGGACAATATGTGGCATAATCCCAACCAGTCCGGCGACAATGTATATGGAAAGAACTTTGTAAGAGACGATTTCAATATTACCAACCATAGTCATGGTACTCATGTAGCGGGCACAGTAGCTGCCGTAAATAACAATGGTATCGGTGTTTGCGGTGTTGCAGGAGGAAACTTCAAGGCAGGTATTCCGGGTGCCAAACTGATGTCATGTCAGATTTTCGATGATTATTCAGCCAAGCAGGCTAATATTCCTGAGGCATACTACTGGTCTTGTAATAACGGCGCCATTATCTCTCAGAACAGTTGGGGTCACGGCTATGAAGAGACTGACACTCCTGAGTCAGAGAAAAAGGCAATTGATTACTTTATAAAGTATGCCGGTGTTGATGAAAATGACAATCAGGTCGGTCCTATGAGGGGCGGAATCGTATTCTTCGCTGCGGGTAATGACTCCAAGACAATGGTATATCCCGGTTCTTATGAACCTGTGGTGTGTGTCTCTGCTATGGCTTCAGATTTCAAGAAGGCCTCTTACACTAACTATGGAGAGTGGACGGATATAGCTGCTCCGGGTGGGGATCCTCAGAGATCACAGCTTATCTTGAGTACTACACCTAATAATACCTACTCTTCTATGCATGGAACATCAATGGCTTGTCCTCATGTTTCAGGTATAGCAGCTCTCGTGATTTCGCATCATGGCGGAGAAGGATTTACAAATACGATGCTTAGGGATCTGCTCGAATCATCTGTTAAGGAGATTTACGATGTCTACAATCCTGATTACCGCAATAAACTCGGTAAGGGACTTGTAGATGCAGCAGCTGCTGCTTTTGGAAATGATGGTATTGTTCCGGATAGAATTCAGGATCTTTCTGCTACCCCCAGATCGAACTATATTGACTTTTCTCTTACAGTACCCAAAAACGGTAAACTCCGTCCCGCTGCAATCAGAGTGTATTACAGCAAATCTTCTATTACCGAATCGAATTATACTACTCTTCCTTGCCGAGATTTCAAGGTGGGTACTGTTAAAGTAGGGGACAAACTCGAGTTCTCTCTCTCTGACCTTGATTTCTCTTCAAGTTATAATGTAGCAGCAGTGGCTGTCGATTTCGATGGCTCTATATCTGAACTCTCCGATATTCTCTCAGTCTCGACTGGATCTAACAATGCCCCCTCTTTCGAAGGTAGTACATTTGTTGAGCTAATCATACCTGAGCATAGTGACACAACTATAGTTCAGATACCTGTCTCCGATCCTGACGGACATGCTCTCAAGATTTCTTTAAATCCCGTTTTTGAAGGTATCTCTGCTAAATATGTGCGTGGGACAGATTACCTCTCTTTGGTTACAATCCCTGCCAAGACAGGCATTGGCAAGTTCAACTTTACAATTACAGCAGAAGACCCTTATGGTCTGAAGGCTTATCTGGAGGTTGACATAAATGTTATTGAGAACCGTGCGCCTATTATCTCGAAACAGATTCCAGACATCGCTTTTGCCTCTTCAGGTGACTCTGCTATGGTGCTTAACCTTAATGAATTCTTCACAGATGAGGATAAGGAGGCTCTCAAGTATGATATAAGTTCAGGACAGAACTCTATTTTCAATGCCGATATTTCTGATTCAACTCTGTTTATAAAACCCTTAAGGACAGGAAGTGCTAAACTGCAGATAAGGGCTACTGACTACAAGGGGGAAAATGTCTCACAGACATTCCAGGTTACTGTAGGGGGTAGTCAGGCTCCAGAGATTAAACTCTATCCTAACCCTGTGATTGATATTCTCAATGTATCAAGTTCTCTTAAGGTTACAGCAGATATAACTATCTATTCAGCATCAGGAGCCTTGGTTCACCAGGGTGAATATCCGGTATCGCCATTTGAGGCGGCCAATCTTGACTTGAGTTACTTGTCTGGTGGTACATATTCGTTAGTTCTTTCATATAAGAACGGATCTGGTGACCGGATCAGTGTTAATCGTAATTTTGTTAAATTATAATATTTAAAATCGTGAAAAAGATTCTTTATTTTGGTTTGTCGTGTGCGGTGATGTCTCTTCTGCTTCTTTCATGTAGCAGGATTGATGAACCCACTGATGACAAGTTTGTTATTGTCGGAGGCGAAGAGATTCCGACAGCAGCTTATATCCAGGGCAAAGTCCGGATAGTGGTGACTGAAGATTTCTACTCTTCGATAGAATCTCAGATGGATGAGTCAGGTGTCGTTGATTATTCCATGGTAAAATCTCTTCAGGCCCCCGTGGCAGAGTTGGGCATTACTCGTCTTGAAAGGGTATTTCCTCCTGCTGGAAAGTTTGAGGCCAGAACAAGGGAAGCAGGTCTTCATCTTATTTTAGAAGTTACCTATAATGAAGATGTCGCCATTACTAAAGCAGACAAGAATCTCTCTTCAATAGAGGGTATAGAGATGGTAGAGTACAGACCGAAAATTCAGCTTTTCAAGGGGGAACCCAAGGAGGTTTTCACACGTGCTGACTTTACTGACTCTCCTGAGACTTTTGCAGATGAGTTTCCTTTCAATGATCCGAACCTCAAAGACCAGTGGCACTACTATAATGACGGTAAAGGCTCGTACAAGGAGGCCGGATGTGATATCAATGTATTTCCTGTATGGGAAGTCGGTGCGGTCGGTAATGAGGAGGTTATCGTTTCAGTAGTTGACGGTGGTATAGACTATAATCATGAGGATCTCAACTACAATATGTGGAGGAATCCCGACCAGACCGGTGATAATGTATACGGTTATAACTATGTAGATGGAAGCTTTACAATCATTCCTCACGCTCATGGTACCCATGTTGCCGGAACAATTTCAGCTGTGAATAATAACGGAAAAGGTGTTTGTGGAGTCGCAGGGGGTGACTATGAAAATAATATAAAGGGTGTCAGCCTAATGTCTTGTCAGATCTTCAAGCCCAATCCCAATGACCCCAGTAAGGATATTGGAGGCAATACATCGGCTGCTATCAAGTGGGGTGCCGATCATGGTGCTGTCATTTCACAGAATAGCTGGGGATATGAATATGGAAGGGTTTCTGATACTCCTTATTCTGAGAAGCAGGCTATCGATTACTTTGTTAAGAATGCCGGTTATGATGAGAACGGTAATCAGGTAGGTCCTATGGCCGGTGGTGTAGTTATTTTTGCAGCCGGTAATGATAATGCTGAGGAAAGTTTCCCGGGTTCATACAAATCTGTTATATGTGTGACTTCTCTGGGTGCTGATTTCAAGCGTGCCAGCTATTCGAATTACGGATCCTTCGCTGATATAGCCGCTCCAGGTGGAGAGGCGTCAAAGGGACGTTTGATATTGAGTACCATCCCCGGTAATGACTATGTTGCGTATCAGGGTACCTCAATGGCATGTCCTCATGTCTCAGGTGTGGCTGCATTGGTAGTTTCACAATTGGGCGGTCCAGGTTTTACTGCAGACAAACTTAAAGAGATCCTTTTAGGCTCTATCAATGACGTTGATATCTACGATTACAATAGCTCTTATGTTGGAAAATTGGGTGCAGGTCTTATAGATGCTACCAAGGCTGTTCTTTCACAAGGTGGAAATCCTCCTGAAAAGATATCTGATTTCAAGGCACAGCCTCGTTCAAACTTTGTCGATTTCGACCTTACCATTCCTGCTGATGATTTAGGTTCTCCTACTGTAATCCGTGTGTATTACAGTACCTCACAGATAACCTCTGACAACCTCTCTTCTTGTCAATATCAGGATTTCAAGATAACAGGTTATAAGGCAGGAGACAGGTACACAGGAGCTGTTTCAGGTCTAGAGTTTTCAACCAATTATTATGTTGCAGCCACTGCTCTTGATTTCGCAAGAATGGAGTCTGAACTCTCAGAAATAATTAATCTTACTACCGGAGAGAACCATGCTCCTGTATTCGTGCTCTCTTCGCTTGAAGAGGTTTTCAATGAGTCTGACTACAAGACCATATACATCGAAGTGTCTGATCCTGATGGTCACGATTTCACATTGACAACTGACGAGTCCCTAAGCGGTCTTACAATTATTCAAAATAACCCTGATACTGTCTCTGTGATAGTTAATGCCAAGGATTTGGGCGTAGGCAGCCATAATTTCAACTTTGTAGCGGAAGATACTTACGGCATGAAGTCCTCACTTCCTGCGAAATTTGAAGTTAAAGGAAATAATCCTCCTGAGGTGATCAAGAACTTCCCTGATCTACAGTTTGCTTCTGCTGATGATCCGGCACAGACTCTTGACTTGAATGAATACTTCTCTGATCCTGATGGAGAGACACTTACTTTTACAGCTAAAGCATCTGTCAATGGTATTGTAAGAGCTACTCTCAATGAGTCTACACTTAAAATTCTCCCTTTGAATAATGGTTCAGTAGACATTGTTGTCAATGCCTTTGATATGATGGGAACTTCTGCTACTCAGACTCTCAAGGTAGTGGTATCAAGTAATCAGGAGGTGACAATGACTGTTTATCCGAATCCTGTAATTGATTTCGTGAATGTCAGGACATCTTCAACAGCCAATAATGCTACTATTTCAATCTTCAATACTCTCGGTGCGCTGGTTTCTTCTACTCAGGCCAATATCGGACCATTTGACCCTTGCAAGATTGACATGAGCAGCTGCGAAGGTGGTATGTACAATGTAGTGGTTACTTTTACCAATTCAGAAGGAAAAAATATTCAAATCAATAGCAACTTTGTTAAATTATAATGAAAAAGTTTTTATCAGTTATAGCCGCTTCTATTGTCGTAGCGGTCTCAGCGCCTTCTCTGTTAGCACAGGCCGGCTCTTTTGTTGATGTAAATCCTGATAGCCGTTCTATGGGTATGGCTAATTCATCTATAGCAGTTGATCCTTCCGCTTTCGCGATGTGGAACAATACTTCAGCACTTGTCCTTTCACCCAAAAAATTTTCTGCAGGTGCTTCGTACACTATGTGGCAGCCTGGTGCTTCTAACAACAATGTAATTGCTGTTGCTGCGAATGGTCGTCTGGGTAAATTTGTAAGCCTGTCAGCTGGCGTTAAATATTTTTCATATAGTTCTTTTGAACTTATGGATGACAAAGGGGTCTCATTGGGACAGTATACTCCTAAGGAGATGACAGCAGGAATAGGTATTGGTGTACGTATCCTTCCTATCCTCTCTCTCTCTGCTAATGTAAATTATGTTCTCTCTGATCTGGGTGCTCCCAAGAAGGGTAATGCAGTTACTACTGATTATGGTGCAACCTTGGATCTTAAGGTCGTAAGGATTGGTGTTTCAGCTAACAATATCGGCTCAAAACTCAATTACGGTGGTGAAAAGTCTTATGCTCTTCCTGCTAACTTGAAGGTTGGTGTAGGTACCGTACAGAACTTTGCAAAGAACCAGATAAGCGTTAATCTTCAGGGAGGTATGACCTTCGAAAATAAGGGTATTTTTGCATCTCTTGGTGCCGAGTATATGTATAATAATCTCGTCGCTGTAAGGGCAGGATATCACTATGGTGACAAGACTAAGGTTACTCCCTCTTATGCCTCTGTGGGACTTGGTGTAAGATTCATCGGAATCGACATCAATGCTTTCTATCTGATTGCTACCGGTAGTTCTTCACCTATGAAGAATACATTAGGAGCGAGCCTCTCCTACGCTTTCTAAAGTTTATTCTCATACTTAATTATTATTTCTTAATAAATCATTTTAAAAGAAGAGGGTGACTGAAATTTTTCAGTCACCCTCTTTACTTTATGTCGACGATAATCTTTATTCGTCTTTGTGAGCTTTTTTACCTGCTCCCTGAGTCATCTTAAGATAGTCCTCCTTTGAAGCTACTATAATGCGCTCAAATTCTCTCTGACCTGTACCTGCAGGGATTAGGTGTCCGCAGATAACGTTTTCCTTCAGACCTTCGAGTGTATCTACTTTTCCGCGTATTGCAGCTTCGCTGAGTACTTTGGTAGTCTCCTGGAATGATGCTGCAGACATGAAGCTGTTAGTTCTGAGTGCAGCTCTGGTGATACCCTGAAGAATCTGGTTTGAGGTTGCAGGGACAGCATCTCTTGCTTCAACCAGTTTGAGATCCTGACGTTTGAGCATTGAGTTCTCATCTCTGAGCCTTCTGGTGGTTACTATCTGACCGGGATGGAGTGTCTGTGAGTCTCCTGCGTCCTGAACTACTTTCTTGCCGAACATTGAGTTATTTTCTTCGTTAAATTCCCATTTGTCAACAAGCTGTTCGGGAAGGAATCTTGTATCACCTGGATCAACGATTTCAACTTTTCTCATCATCTGTCTTACGATGATTTCAAAGTGTTTGTCGTTAATCTTTACACCCTGCATCCTATAGACTTCCTGAATTTCGTTCACGATATATTCCTGAACTTTTATAGGACCCTGAATTGCGAGGATGTCAGCAGGTGAGACTGCACCGTCAGACAGAGGCATACCGGCTCTGATGTAGTCGTTTTCCTGTACCAGAATCTGTTTTGAAAGAGGTACGAGGTAACGTTTTTCTTCTCCGCTCTTTGCCTTGATGATAATCTCTCTGTTACCGCGTTTGATTTTGCCCATCTGGACTTCGCCGTTGATTTCTGCAACGATTGCAGGGTTGGAAGGATTACGGGCTTCGAAGAGTTCTGTAACTCGAGGAAGACCTCCGGTGATATCGCCTGACTTTCCGATTGCGCGCGGTATCTTGACGAGTACTTCACCGGCTTTTACTTCCTGGCCGTTTTCTACCATGATGTGAGCACCTACGGGGAGGTTGTACTGCTTGACTTCTGTTTCACCCTGGAGGATATGGAGTGTAGGGTTCTTTGATTTGTCCCTTGACTCGATAACCACCTTTTCACGGTGGAGTGAGAATTCGTCTGCAGCCTCTTCCCTGTATGTAACACCTTCTACCAGTGAGTCATATTTTATGATACCAGGGAGTTCTGCAATGGTGACTGCGTTGTATGCGTCCCATTCACAGATTTTGTCTCCTTTAGCGATTGTGTCGCCGTTCTTATGGTAGAGTTTTGCTCCGTAAGGGATGTTGTGCTGAGAGAGTGTAATGCCTGTATTGACATCTACGATTCTCATTTCTGCTGTACGTCCGATTACGATTTCGAAATCTCCGCTCTCTTCGCTCTTTGTGATAGTTCTGAGTTCTTCAAATTCCAAACGACCATCGTAACGTGCAACGATTTCGGATTCTGATGCGATGCTCGATGCTGTACCACCGACGTGGAATGTACGCAGAGTAAGCTGTGTACCAGGTTCACCAATTGACTGTGCAGCGATGACTCCGACCACTTCACCCTTTTCTACCATTCTACCGGTGGCAAGGTTCCTTCCGTAACATTTTGCACATACACCTTTCTTGGATTCGCATGTGAGCACGGATCTGATTTCCACCTGTTCGATGGGCAGTGCCTGTATCTTGGCAGCGATTTCTTCTGTAATCTCTTCGTTTGCAGGCAGGATAAGTTCTCCTGTCAGAGGATTATAAATGTCGTGAACAGATGTTCTTCCGAGGATTCTGTCGTAGAGTGACTCTACGATTTCATCTTTGTTCTTGATTGCTGTTGCAACGATTCCTCTGAGTGTCTTACAGTCCTCTTCATTGATAATCACATCGTGTGATACGTCAACAAGACGACGTGTAAGGTATCCGGCATCTGCTGTCTTAAGCGCGGTATCAGCAAGACCCTTTCTCGCACCGTGTGTTGAGATGAAGTACTCAAGGACACTAAGTCCTTCCTTGAAGTTTGAAAGAATAGGGTTCTCGATGATTTCTGCTCCTGTGGATCCGGATTTCTGGGGTTTTGCCATCAAACCACGCATACCGCACAACTGACGGATCTGTTCCTTTGAACCACGGGCACCAGAGTCGAGCATCATGAAGATAGGGTTGAATCCCTGCTGGTCCTGCTCGATGTTCTTGGTCACCATGTTGGTGAGTCGCGAGTTGGTGGTGGTCCAGATATCGATTGTCTGGTTGTAGCGTTCGTTGTTGGTGATAAGACCCATGTTGAAGCTTTCCTGGATGCTTTCTACTTCGCGATATCCGGCTTCTACAAGTTCTGCCTTTTCCTTAGGGATTATCACGTCTCCAAGGTTGAATGACAGACCTCCTTTGAATGCCATTGTATATCCGATGGATTTGATATCATCGAGGAACTGTGCGGTTCTGGCCACTCCTGATACTTTTACCACTTTGCTGATGATGTCGCGAAGTGACTTCTTGGTAAGGAGTTCGTTTATGTATCCCACTTCTGCGGGTACCACCTGGTTGAATATAACTCTTCCGACAGTGGTATCTTCGAAGATTCTGTATCCTTTGCTCAGATCGGTGAAATCTTTGGGAAGCCTTACGCTGATCTTCGCATGGAGGTCTACTCTCTTTTCGTTGTATGCTATGATAACCTCTTCAGGTCCGTAGAATGTCATTCCTTCGCCCTTGGCGCCGGCTCTCTTCTTGGTAATGTAATATAGACCAAGAACCATGTCCTGTGAAGGGACTGTGATAGGAGCACCGTTGGCAGGGTTCAAGATGTTGTGTGAGCCGAGCATCAGAAGCTGTGCTTCCAGAACTGCTGCATTGCCCAGAGGAAGGTGAACCGCCATCTGGTCACCGTCGAAGTCTGCGTTGAACGCTGTACATGCGAGAGGGTGTAGCTGGATAGCTTTTCCTTCGATGAGTTTCGGCTGGAATGCCTGGATACCAAGTCTATGCAGGGTAGGGGCACGGTTGAGCAGTACGGGGTGTCCTTTCATTACGTTTTCAAGGATGTCCCATATTACCGGCTCTTTCTTGTCGACAATCTTCTTTGCGGAGCGGACTGTCTTGACGATACCCCTTTCTATAAGTTTTCTTATTATGAACGGCTTATAGAGTTCAGCTGCCATGTATTTGGGAAGACCGCATTCATGCATCTTAAGTTCAGGACCTACGACGATTACTGAACGGGCAGAGTAGTCGACACGTTTACCGAGCAGATTCTGACGGAAACGACCCTGTTTACCTTTAAGGCTGTCAGAGAGTGACTTAAGAGTTCTGTTCGCGTCGGACTTAACTGCGTTTGACTTTCTCGAGTTGTCGAAAAGTGAGTCTACAGCCTCCTGAAGCATACGTTTCTCATTCCTGAGAATCACTTCAGGTGCCTTGATTTCAATCAATCTCTTCAGACGGTTATTCCTGATAATAACTCTTCTATAGAGGTCATTGAGGTCAGATGTAGCGAATCGTCCGCCATCGAGTGGAACCAAAGGACGCAAATCAGGAGGGATGACTGGAATAACTTTCATAATCATCCATTCGGGTCTGTTGAGCTCTTTTGATTCACGGAAAGCCTCTATTACGCTAAGGCGTTTGAGTGCCTCAGCTTTACGCTGCTGTGAAGTCTCTTTTTCTGACTTGTGACGTAATTCGTACGAGAGTTCGTCAAGGTTCAGGCCGGCAAGCAGTGTGTAGATTGCCTCTGCACCCATACCTGCAACGAACTTTTCAGGATCATCCTTGTCGAGATTCTGGTTCTCTCTGGGGAGCTGGTCGAGAATATCGAGGTACTCTTCTTCTGATAGAAGATCGAGATTCTTGACTCCAAGAGTTTTTGCAGCTCCTGCATTGATAACTACATATCTTTCGTAGTAAATTACTGATTCAAGCTTCTTGGATGCTATGCCAAGAAGGCTTCCGATTTTGTTAGGTGTCGAGCGGAAGTACCAGATGTGAGCCACTGGAACGGTGAGGCTGATGTGGCCCATTCTTTCCCTACGCACTTTCTTTTCAGTAACCTCTACACCACATCGGTCACAGATAATTCCACGGTATCTGATCCTTTTGTATTTTCCGCAATGACATTCATAGTCTTTCGAGGGACCGAAAATTCTTTCGCAGAAAAGACCGTCTCTTTCAGGCTTGTATGTACGGTAGTTGACTGTCTCAGGTTTGAGGACTTCACCGGAAGATCTGTCAAGAATCTCTTCCGGTGAGGCTAGTCCGATGGATATCCTGCTGAAGTTGCCTTTTATTTTATTGTCTTTGTTAAAAGCCATAATGTTATCTATGATAGTCACAAATAATTAGTCTAACTTAATGCTCAGTCCAAGTCCTCTCAACTCATGGAGCAATACGTTAAGTGATTCAGGTATTCCTGCAGGGGGCATGGGATCTCCTTTAACAATCGCTTCGTATGCGCGGCTTCTTCCTGTCACGTCATCTGATTTGATAGTAAGAATTTCCTGAAGGATGTTGGATGCACCGAATGCTTCCAGTGCCCAAACTTCCATTTCCCCGAAACGCTGGCCCCCGAACTGCGCTTTACCTCCCAGAGGCTGCTGGGTGATGAGTGAGTAAGGACCGATAGAACGGGCGTGCATCTTGTCATCGACCATGTGACCGAGTTTGATCATATAGATGACTCCGACAGTAGCGGGCTGGTCAAACTGCTCACCTGTGCCGCCGTCTCTGAGGTATGTCTTTCCGTATCTGGGCAATCCGGCCTTGTCTGTGTATTCGCAAATCTTGTCCAGTGAAGCACCATCAAAGATAGGTGTTGCGAATTTACAGCCAAGTTCTTTTCCTGCCCATCCGAGGACAGTTTCATATATCTGACCTAAGTTCATACGTGAAGGCACACCAAGAGGGTTCAATACAATATCGACAATAGAACCGTCATTGAGGAATGGCATATCTTCGTCTCTTACGACTTTTGCTACGATACCTTTGTTACCGTGGCGTCCTGCCATTTTGTCTCCCACTCTGATCTTTCTCTTCTTGGCAACATATACTTTTGCGAGTTTCATGATGCCTGAAGGAAGCTCGTCTCCGATAGTGAGGTTGTATTTGATGCGTTTGAGTTCCGCTTCGTATTCCTTGAACGCTATCAGGTAGTTGTTGATGAGCTGTTTGATGAGGAGGTTCTTATGTTTGTCATTGGTCCACTTCGAAGGATTGACATCTTCGTACTTGATGTTATCCAGCTGTGCGCGGGTAGGGTATGTACCCTTGGGTATGAGCTCATTGTCGTAGAGGTCTTCAATTTTGTTGGCCTTTTCTCCTTCCATGAGCTTGAGCAGTTTGTCGATGAAGAGTTTTCTCAAATCACTGCTCTTAGCATTGAATTCCTCTTCTGCATTGACAAGTTCCTCTTTGGGCTGGTTCTTGCCTTTGCGGGTGGGCTCTTTGGCTACTCTTGTGAAGAGTCTCTTTCCGATAATTGTTCCTGAGAGTGAAGGTGATGCCTTCAGAGATGCGTCTTTTACATCTCCTGCTTTGTCTCCGAATATGGCTCTGAGGAGCTTTTCTTCGGGTGAAGGATCGCTTTCTCCCTTAGGGGTAATCTTACCGATGAGGATATCTCCGGGCTCGATGTTGGCACCGACTCTGATGATACCGTTCTCGTCAAGATCTTTGGTTGCATCTTCGCTTACGTTGGGAATATCGGATGTGAGCTCTTCCATTCCGCGCTTTGTATCGCGGACTTCCATTATGTATTCATCTACGTGCACTGAGGTGAAGATATCTTCTCTGAGGATTCTTTCAGAAAGTACAATCGCATCCTCGAAGTTGTATCCTTTCCAGGGCATGAATGCCACTTTGAGGTTTCTTCCAAGAGCGAGTTCTCCGCCCTGTGTTCCGTAGCCTTCTGTAAGTACCTGACCGGGAGTTACTCTGTCACCTTTCCTTACGATAGGTTTGAGGTGAATCGAGGTACTTTGGTTAGTTTTTCTGTAAAGAGGGAGTTTGTAAGTGGTAACTTCGGGAGCGAAGCTTACGAATCTCTCTTCGTCAGTCTGGTCGTATTTAATCCGAATTTCGTTCGCGTCTACATACACTATTTCACCGTCTCTTTCTGCAACTACCTGTGTACGAGAGTCTCTTACGACTGCTCTTTCCAAACCGGTACCCACGATAGGAGCTTCGGGTCTGAGGACAGGTACTGCCTGTCTCATCATGTTGGATCCCATGAGTGCACGGTTCGCGTCATCGTGTTCGAGGAAAGGAATGAGTGATGCAGCAATTGAAGCAATCTGGTTAGGAGCAACGTCCATGTAGTGGACCTGATCCTTTGTTACTACCGGGTAGTCTGCTTCGTATCTACATTTGATTCTCTCGTCGAGAATATTTCCTTCTTCGTCAAGTGTAACGTTAGCCTGTGCCACCATCTTGTCCTCTTCCTCTTCAGCACTCATATATATATAGCCGTTCTTGCTCATGTCTACCTTGCCGTCTTCTACCTTGCGGTAAGGGGTTTCAATGAAACCAAGGTCGTTTATCTTGGCGTAGATACAGAGTGATGAAATAAGACCGATGTTTGGTCCTTCAGGTGTTTCGATAGGACAAAGACGGCCGTAGTGTGTGTAGTGTACGTCTCGGACTTCGAAACCTGCTCTGTCTCTTGAAAGACCTCCGGGACCAAGAGCCGAAAGACGGCGTTTGTGGGTTATTTCAGAGAGAGGGTTTGTCTGGTCCATAAACTGTGACAGCTGGCTGGTTCCGAAGAACGAGTTGATAACCGATGCCAGTGTCTTGGCGCTGATAAGTTCGGTAGGTGTGAAGACTTCGTTGTCTCTCACATTCATCTTTTCGCGGATGGTTCTCGCCATACGGGTCAGACCTACGCTGAACTGGTTAGCAAGCTGCTCTCCGACAGTTCTGATACGACGGTTGCTCAAGTGGTCGATATCATCGATTGAGGCCTTGCTGTTAATCAGCTGAATGAGATATTTGATAATCTCGATAATGTCCTGTTTGGTCAGAACTCTAACATCTGCTGGGGTTGTCAGGTTCAGCTTGTGATTAAGTCTGTAACGACCCACGTCGCCAAGGTCATATCTCTTGTCAGAGAAGAAGAGCTTGTCGATAACGTCCCTTGCAGTTGCTTCGTCAGGTGGTTCTGAATTTCTGAGCTGTCGATATGTATAGAAGACAGCCTCTTTTTCCGAGTTACAGGTATCTTTTTGCAGTGTGTTGAAGATAATTGCAAAATCGCTCAAGTCTGCATCTTCTTTGTGTACGAGAATGGTGCTGACTCCTGTATCAAGGATGGTTTCGATATTCTGTTCGTCAAGAATGGTTTCGCGGTCTACCACTACTTCATATCTTTCCAGATACACTACTTCGCCTGTATCCTGATCAACGAAATCTTCATTCCAGCTTTTGAGTACGCGTGCTGCGAGTTTCGAGCCGACGTGTTTTGAGAGTTCTTCTCTGGTGGCCTGTACTTCAGTTGCGAGACCGAAGATGTCGAGAATTTCCTTATCACCTTCGTATCCGATTGCCCTAAGCAGTGTGGTGACAGGTAACTTCTTCTTACGGTCGATGTAGGCGTACATCACGTTGTTGATGTCGGTTGCGAATTCAATCCAGGAGCCCTTGAAGGGAATGATTCTGGCTGAATAGAGCTTTGTTCCGTTTGCGTGTACGCTCTGGCCAAAGAAGACACCGGGAGAACGGTGTAACTGTGACACTATGATTCTTTCAGAACCGTTGATAACAAAGGTTCCTCTCTGTGTCATGTAAGGGACTGTTCCGAGGTAGACATCCTGAACTGATGTTTCAAAGTCTTCGTGCTCAGGGTCTGTGCAGGAAAGCTTCAGTTTCGCTTTCAACGGAACACTGTATGTCAATCCCCTGTCGAGACACTCTTCGACAGAGTATTTAGGAGGTTCGATTATGTAATCGACGAACTCGAGAATGAAATTATTTCTTGTATCTGTGATAGGGAAAGTCTCTTGAAATACTTTGTAGAGACCTTCATTTCGGCGATTTTCTGCTGTAGTATCTAGCTGGAAGAAATCACGGAATGATTTCAACTGCACTTCAAGAAAATCCGGGTACTCGAGAAGTGTTTTAGATGAAGCAAATGAAATACGCTGGTTATTAGTGGTTTGAGCCATTTTATTCGGTTTAGTTGAAGACAAACTTAAAATAACGACAAAAAGGTTTAGAGTCGTTTATGACTCTAAACCTGAAATTATTCCCCTGTTTGGGACAGAGTATGTTTATTTAACTTCAACTTCAGCGCCTGCTTCTTCGAGTTGAGCCTTTACCTGTTCAGCTTCAGCTTTAGATACTTTTTCTTTGATAGGAGCGGGAACTTTGTCTACGAGTTCTTTAGCTTCTTTAAGTCCGAGACCGGTAATTTCTTTTACAACTTTAACGAGCTGCAATTTAGCCTGACCTGCGTTCTTGAGGATTACGTCGAACTGAGTCTGTTCAGCTTCTGCTGCTGCAGCTGCGGGAGCTGCTACTGCAACTGCTGCTGCAGCTGCGGGTTCAATACCGTATTCTTCTTTAAGAACCTGTGCAAGTTCTTGAACTTCTTTTACAGTGAGGTTAACTAACTCTTCCGCAAATTTCTTGATATCTGCCATGATTGTATTGTATTAAATTGTTTTTTATAATATTATTCTTTTTCTGATAAAGTCTTGACCAGACCTGCAACCTTTCCGCCGGCTGAAGCCGTAAGAGCGGAGATAACGTTCTTAGCAGGTGACTGAAGCAAGCCGATGATATCACCGATAAGTTCTTCGCGTGATTTGATATTGACGAGAGTTTCAAGATTTTCAGCTCCAATGTAAGGACAATCCTGAACATATGCTCCTTTCAATACCGGTTTACCAGCCTTTTCTCCGAACTCTTTGATGAGTTTTGCGGGAGCGTTGGGGGTGGTTGTAAACATTATGGCTGAAGGACCTGCCATAACATCAGTCATTGTGTCTGCAACTTCATTCTTTCCGAGCTGCTGGAGAGCCTTGATAAAGAGAGTGTTTTTAACTACAACGAGTTTAATCTCTTTTTCAAAACATGCCCTGCGGAGATCAGAAGTGTTCTGCGCATCCAGTCCTGCTATATCGGTTACATAAAAGTTGGGAGTGTTTTCCAACTGAGCTGCAACCTGATCTATAATCTTAGCTTTTTCCTCTTTTCTCATAATCTTATAATTTATTCAGCAGCACTGAAGGTTTTTGAGTCGATGCAGATACCGGGGCTCATAGTAGATGAAAGATAGATGCTCTTAACATATGTACCTTTCAATGCCTGAGGTTTGAGCTTGATTACAGTATTGAGGAGTTCCTGTGCATTTTCTGCCAACTGGTCAGCGTTGAATGACACTTTGCCGATTGAGGCATGGATAATACCGGTCTTGTCAACTTTAAAGTCAATTTTACCTGCCTTTACTTCTTTGACAGCCTTGCCAATCTCCATTGTTACTGTTCCGGTCTTGGGGTTAGGCATGAGACCGCGGGGTCCGAGAATACGTCCGATAGGACCAATCTTTGCCATTACTGAAGGGGTACAGATGATTACATCAACATCTGTCCATCCGCCTTTGATCTTTTCGATATATTCGTCCAGACCTACGTAATCAGCACCGGCTTCGCGAGCTTCATTTTCTTTATCGGGAGTACACAATACAAGTACGCGGGTTACTTTACCTGTTCCATGGGGAAGTGTTACAACGCCACGTACCATCTGGTTAGCTTTACGAGGGTCAACACCCAAACGGATTGCAAGATCAACCGAAGCGTCAAATTTGGTGTAGGTAATCTCCTTTACCAAAGCGCAAGCTTCATGCAGTCTGTACTGTTTGTCTGCATCAACCTTTCCGAGAGCTATTTTCTGGTTTTTAGTCAATTTACTCATAGCGTTGTTTATTTAATATCTTCTGGGAATTCACCAGTTACTGTAACACCCATACTTCTTGCTGTTCCTGCAACCATTGACATTGCTGACTTAAGGGTAAATGCATTCATATCGGGCATTTTGTCCTGTGCAATAGCCTTAACTTGTTCCCAAGTAATTGAGCCTACTTTATTACGGTTAGGCTGGTCTGAACCCTTGGCAATCTTGGCTGCTTCTCTAATCTGAACAGCTACAGGGGGTTGTTTTACTACGAAAGTGAAAGATTTATCACTGTAAACTGTGATGATTACAGGAAGAACCTTTCCAGCTTTGTCCTGGGTGCGTGCATTGAATTGTTTGCAGAAATCCATGATGTTCACACCCTTTGAACCCAATGCAGGTCCTACTGGAGGTGATGGATTGGCAGCTCCGCCCTTGATCTGCAACTTAATAAATGCTGCAATTTCTTTAGCCATAGCTTTTGATTGATGATTTATTCTTTAACTACTTGAACAAAATTTAATTCCAAGAGAGTCTTTCTTCCGAAAATCTTAACCATTACTTTCAACTTCTTCTTGTCCTGAATAACCTCTTCTATGGTTCCTTCAAAACCGTTGAAAGGACCGTCTGTGATCTTTACAGCCTCTCCGACCATGTATGGTGTTGCATCCTGTTCCTCCTGCTCCATCAGATCATCCACTATACCCAATATCCTGTTGACTTCTGAAGGTCTCAGTGGGGTAGGTTCCTTGTCTTTTCCCTGTCTGTCAGAGAGAAAACCTGAAACATGGGGAAGATTTCTGATGATGTGCTGAAGTTCGCCTGTAAGGTTGGCTTCTATAAGAATATAGCCAGGAAAGAAGATACTCTCCTTGCTTACTTTCTTACCGTTTCTCACTGAGTAAACCTTCTCAGTAGGGATAAGAATCTGTGAAACCTCGTTTCCCTTGTTGAGAGCTTTGATTTCACTTTCTATGTATTCTTTAGCCTTCTTTTCCTTACCACCGGCTACGCGGATAACGTACCATTTCTTATCGTTTTCAGCCATACACTATACTTTTAAAACAACAGGTTGTAGATGCCTGTCATCAAATTCTTAAAAGCAAAGTCCATAAGGAAGATCACAGCAGCAAATAACACTGACGCAACAAGAACAACGATTGCAGAGCTCTGCAACTGTGCCCATGTCGGCCAACTTACCTTCTTGGTAAGCTCGTTATAAGACTCTTTGAAATATACAGATAATTTGCTCATTTTTTAATTATTATCGGTCTCGGCTGGAAGCTTGCTTTGAACCGTCGTTAAAAAATAACGAGTCCGTAACTACTCGATATCTTAGCAGGGACAGAGAGATTCGAACTCCCATCAACGGTTTTGGAGACCGCTATTCTGCCCTTGAACTATGTCCCTAAACTTTAAGATAGTCGGCCCTTTGCGAACCGACTATCGTATATTAATTTGAAATTAGTCGAGAATTTCAGTTACCTGACCTGAACCTACTGTACGACCACCTTCGCGGATAGCGAAACGGAGACCTTCGTTGATAGCTACAGGGTAGATAAGATCTACAGTGATTTCTACGTTGTCACCAGGCATTACCATTTCAGTTCCTTCAGGGAGGTGGATTTCTCCGGTGATGTCAAGTGTACGGATGAAGAACTGAGGACGATACTTGTTGTGGAAAGGAGTGTGACGACCACCTTCATCTTTCTTCAATACGTAGATAGCTGCCTTGAAAGATTTATGAGGAGTGATGGTACCGGGGTGAGCGATAACCTGACCTCTCTTGATTTCTTTCTTGTCGATACCACGGAGGAGAAGACCTACGTTGTCACCAGCCTGACCTTCGTCAAGGATCTTGCGGAACATTTCAACACCGGTGATAACTGATTTCTTAGGTTCTTCACCAAGACCGATAATCTGAACTTCATCACCAGTCTTAACGATACCGGTTTCGATACGACCTGTTGCAACAGTACCACGACCTGTAATAGAGAAGATGTCTTCGATAGGCATCAAGAAGGGCTTGTCACTGTCACGCTGAGGAACAGGGATGTATTCGTCAACTGCTGCCATGAGTTCCATAACCTTTTCAACCCACTGAGGATCTCCGTTAAGAGCACCGAGAGCTGAACCAGCGATGATAGGAGCGTTGTCACCATCAAAGTCGTATTTGTTGAGGAGTTCACGGATTTCCATTTCAACAAGTTCGATCATTTCAGGGTCGTCAACGATGTCGACTTTGTTCAAGAATACGACGATTCTAGGAACGTTTACCTGACGAGCGAGAAGAATGTGTTCACGTGTCTGAGGCATAGGACCATCAGTTGCAGCACAAACAAGGATTGCACCGTCCATCTGAGCAGCACCAGTAACCATGTTCTTTACATAGTCAGCGTGACCAGGACAGTCTACGTGTGCATAGTGACGTTTTTCAGTCTGATACTCTACGTGAGCAGTATTGATTGTAATACCACGTTCCTTTTCTTCAGGAGCGTTGTCGATTGAGTCGAAAGAGCGTGCTTCACTAAGACCTTTCTCTGCAAGTACTTTAGTAATAGCTGCGGTAAGAGTGGTTTTACCGTGGTCAACGTGGCCGATGGTACCGATGTTAACGTGCGGTTTCTCTCTTTTGAAAGTTTCCTTTGCCATATTCTTTTATGTTTAATGTTATTAATATAAAAATGAGCCGGTGATGAGATTTGAACTCATGACCTCTTCCTTACCAAGGAAGCGCTCTACCCCTGAGCTACACTGGCTTACAAAAAAAAGAGCGGAAGACGAGGTTCGAACCCGCGACCCTCAGCTTGGAAGGCTGATGCTCTACCAACTGAGCTACTTCCGCTTTTATTAGTTTATATGTGGTGGGGAGAGAAGGATTCGAACCTCCGAAGGCATGAGCCAGCAGATTTACAGTCTGCCCCAGTTGGCCACTTTGGTATCTCCCCTAAAATTCTCAAGGAACTTTGAGCCGATGGAGGGATTCGAACCCCCGACCCGCTGATTACAAATCAGCTGCTCTGGCCAACTGAGCTACATCGGCTTTTTTTCGTTTGGGATTGCAAAGATAGGTATTATTTTGAATCCTCCAAAATTTTCTTCAGTTTTTTTCAAAAAAAGCTTCAAAAATATTCTCCTCTGTCATGCCGCACTCCTTCATAAGTTCAGGCACGCTTCCCTGCTCTATAAACCTGTCGGGGATGCCTATTCCCTTTACTTTGATATTCAGGCCATTTTTCGCTACTAGTTCGCATATTGCGGTGTTGAGCCCGCCTGTCAGCGCTCCGTCTTCTGCTGTTACGACGAGTTTCTTGTCTGATATGATTTTAAGGATCTTCTCTTCGTCCAGCGGTTTGAGAAACCTTACATCGTAGTGCAGTACAGAGACTCCTTTTTCCCGAGCCATCCTTACCGCTGCCTTTCCTTTTTCCGCGATAGGGCCTATTGTCAGCAGGGCGATCTCTTTTCCATCGCTGAGGATTTCTCCTTTGCCCAGTGGAATGGTGGAAAAATCCTCATTTCTCCATTCTGTTCCGACTCCGTTTCCTCTGGGATACCTTATTATAATAGCAGGGTATTCGGGCTGTGTTGCAGACCAAAGAAGGTTTTTCAGCTCAAGTTCGTTGCGTGGTGAGGCAATTGCAAGATTCGGTATCGGTCTGAATGCCGCCAGGTCGAATACTCCGTGGTGGGTAGCTCCATCTTCTCCTACAATGCCTGCCCTGTCGAGGCAGAATATCACTTTGAGACCTTGTGTTGCAACATCGTGTATTACGCTGTCGTATCCTCTCTGCATGAATGAAGAGTAGATGTTGCATATAGGAAGCAATCCCTGGGCAGCAAGACCGGCTGAGAAAGTTACTGCATGCTGTTCTGCTATGCCTACGTCAAAAGTCCTTTCTGGAAACTCCTTCATCATTATGTTCATGCTGCATCCGGTAGCCATGGCGGGGGTTATTCCCACTATCTTGCAGTTGCTGCGTGCCAGTTTGACCAGAGTCTCTCCGAAGACATCTTGATATTTGGAGATGGGACTTTTTGTAGTGTTGCGTTTGCCGGTCTGAGGGTCGAACTTGCCAGGGGCGTGCCACACTATTTGGTTCTCTTCTGCCGGCTTGTATCCCTTTCCTTTCTTTGTTATTACGTGAAGCAGTTTGGGACCACTGATTTTCCTAAGGTTTGAAAGTGTGGTGACCAACTGTCCTATATCGTTCCCGTCTATTGCTCCAAAGTATCTGAATCCGAGTGATTCGAACAATGAACCGCTCTTGAGGAAGGCCATCTTGGTGCTGAATGCGAATTTCTGTACTGCTCCTCTTGCACTCGATGAACCGATATATTCCCAGATCTTGTTTTTGATGTGGTTATATGTCTGTGATGTGGATATCTTGAGAAGGTAGTTGTGCAGACCTCCGCGGCCGTTGTCGATGGAGATGTGGTTGTCGTTGAGTATTACTAATATGTCGGATTTCATCGCACCGGCGTTGTTGAGCGCTTCGAGTGCCATCCCGCCTGTGAGGGCTCCGTCTCCGATTATCGCCACTACCTTTCTGTCACTTCCTTCCAGTCTGGTGGCTGTGGCCATTCCCAATGCTGCAGAGATGGAGGTAGATGAGTGACCTACCCCAAATGAGTCGTATTCGCTTTCGCTTCTTTTGGGGAATCCGCTGATTCCCTTGTATTTTCTATTGGTTTTAAACTGTTCGCGCCTGCCTGTGATAATCTTGTGGGCATACGCCTGATGTCCCACGTCCCATACCAGTTTGTCCTCCGGTGTATTGTAAACGTAATGCAAAGCAACAGCTATCTCTACCGCACCCAGGCTGGCACCTAAGTGGCCCGGGTTGGTAGAGCAGCAACTTATCATGTACTCCCTAATCTCGCTGCATAGAGCTTCGAGTTCTTTTAGAGAAAGTTTTTTCAGATCTTCCGGTGAATCAATTCTGTTTAGGTATTGCATATCTCTTATTATCTGACGATTGTTTCAACTCTGTCAGGACCAAGTGATATTATTGAAATTCTAACTCCTGTCTCTTTCTCAATGAATGCAATGTATTCCCTGAACTCTGTGGGCAGGTCTTTTTCCTCTCTTATGGAGGACAGGGGGGTATTCCATCCCTTGAATTCCTTGTAGATGGGGGTTACTTCTGCGTATGTATCGTAGGGAACGCATTTGGTTTCCTCTCCGTTGACTACGTATGATGTGGCTACTTTGATGGTATCGAAATTGTCCATAACGTCGGCCTTCATCATGATCAGGTCTGTTACTCCATTGATCATTATTGCATATTTGAGTGCAACCATATCCAACCATCCGCAACGGCGTTCTCTTCCTGTTGTGGCACCGTATTCGTGTCCCTGCTTGCGCAGCTGTTCTCCCGTCTGGTCGAAGAGTTCTGTAGGGAATGGTCCGCTACCTACTCTGGTGCAGTAGGCCTTGAATATTCCGTATACCTTTCCGATAGAAGAGGGTGCTGCACCGAGTCCCAGACAAGATCCCGAACAGGTGGTGGTGGAGGATGTTACGAAGGGGTATGAACCGAAATCGACATCGAGCATCGAGCCCTGTGCTCCTTCTGCGAGGATGCTGTTGCCAGCCTTCAGCTCTTCGTTTATAAGGTATTCTCCATCAACGAGTTCAAAGTTTTTCAAGTATTCTGCTGCATCAAGCCATTTTTCCAGATCTGTGTCAGGATCGTACTTAAAGTCGAACTGTTTGAGGAAATTGAAGTGTTTGTTTCTGAGGGCTTCGAATCTTTCTCTGAAATCGGCTGCAAGAAGGTCTCCAACTCTCAGTCCGTTCCTTCCGGTCTTGTCCATATATGCTGGACCGATTCCTTTGAGTGTAGAACCGATTTTGGATTTGCCTTTCGATGCTTCTGATGCAGCGTCTATTATGCGGTGTGTAGGTATAATCAGGTGTGTCTTCTTGGAGATCCTTATTCTTTCTTTCACGGGAATATTCATTCCTTCGAGTTTGATACACTCTTCCTTGAAGATGATGGGGTCGAGAACTACACCGTTTCCAATGATATTCACTGTGCCCTCTCTGAATATTCCTGAGGGGATGGAGTGGAGGACGTGTGATGTCTCTCCGAACTTCAGTGAATGTCCTGCGTTGGGACCACCCTGGAAGCGGGCAATAACGTTATAATTATCAGCAAGTACGTCTACAATCTTGCCTTTTCCTTCATCTCCCCATTGGAGTCCGAGGACTACGTCTACTTTTGCTTTTGAGGTATTCATTTCTCTCTGATGTTTAGAATGGAAGGTCGTCTCCTTCGATGTCATCTGTTATTTCAGGTATGTAAGGTTTGCTTTCAGGTGCTGAAGCTGCTCTGGCGGCAATCGGTGACTCCGGTGCGGGCGATGAATATCCCTGATATCCCTGAGTTGCGGGGTTGTCTGTTTTTTTGCCTAAAAGCTGCAGTGAATCAGCTACGATCTCTGTGATATATTTCAGATTGTTGTCTTTATCCGAATACGATCTTGTCCTGATTTTGCCTTCAATGTAAAGCTGTGTCCCTTTACGGACAAATCTCTCTGCTACATCTGCAAGATTCCTCCAGCAGACGATGTTGTGCCACTCGGTCTGTTCCTTCATCTCCCCATTTCTGTCGCGGTACCTCTCTGTGGTAGCCAGTGAGAAGGATGCAGTGGATACTCCACTTTCAAGGTGTCGGACATCCGGATCCTTTCCGGCATTTCCAATCAACATTACTTTATTTAAAGACATAATTTATTTAGTTTTTAACGAACTGCTAATATACGTGTTTTTTTCTTGTCATGTATTATATGGAGATCAAAAGAGTTCTTTTTTCTTGATATCCTTTACGCGTAGCTGGATGTTGGCAATTCCTCTGTAATAGTTTTCTGCTATGGAGTAACATACATCAACGGGATTGCCTGCATGGAGGTGCTCATAATGCTCTGCCCTATTGAAGGCTATTGCAGATATATAGCGGTAGGGCTCGTCTTCTTGAATGAGTTCGAGTTTCATGTGCCCGTTCTCCGAACCTACCAGACGACCGTTGCCGTTGTCGTAAACGTTCTCGGTAATGAATACCGGTGAAAGATTGCCCGGGCCAAATGGCTGGAACTGTTTCAGTATTCTGAAGAACTTAGGTGTTATCTGTTTGAAATCCAAGTATGTATCTATATTGACAATAGGGGTGAGGATGTCTTTGGTAATCTGTTTTGTAACCACATCCTCGAATTTGTCGCAGAATGGTCCGAGGTTCTCTTTTTTTAGAGTCAGTCCTGCTGCGTACATGTGTCCCCCGAAATTCTCAAGGTATTCCGAGCACTGCTCTATGGCTGCATAAAGGTCAAATCCGGCGATGCTTCTGGCTGAACCGGTTATGAAGCCGTTGGATTCGGTCAGGACAATTGTGGGACGGTAAAAGGCCTCCACCAGGCGTGATGCTACTATTCCGACCACACCTTTATGCCACAACGGATTGTAGACGACGGTGGATTTTTTGAGATGGTAGTTTTTCTCCATTTTGACGGTGTCGATTGCCTCTTTGGTAATCTCTTTGTCTACATTTTTGCGGTCGTTGTTATGGCAGTTTATAGCAGCACCTATCTCTTTGGCCTCCTTGTCATTTCTGCAGACAAGCAGATGAACGGCAGTGCGGCCGGATTCCATTCTGCCGGCTGCGTTGATACGTGGGCCTATCTTGAAAACAATGTCATCTATTGTGATTTTGTGATTTTCCAGACCTGAGAGTTTGATGATGGAGAGCAGACCCTTGCTGGGGGATTCGTTCAGTCTCTGCAGTCCGTAATATGCCAAGATTCTGTTTTCTCCAGTCATCGATACCAAGTCTGCCGATATGCTGACAACCACCAGATCCAGATATGCTTCGACCCATGTGAAAGGAAAGTTCTTTTTGATAGAGTATGCTTGTATCAGCTTGAATCCTACGCCGCATCCTGACAGGTCGTCGAATGGATAATTGCAGTCGGACCTTTTGGGGTCAAGGATTGCATATGCCTCCGGAAGGACTTCATCCGGAAGGTGATGGTCGCAGATGATGAAATCAATTCCCCTCTCTTTGGCATATCTGACCTTTTCTGCTGCCTTTATTCCACAATCGAGGGCTATAATCAGAGTATATCCTCTTTCATAGCCCCAATCGATTCCTTTATATGATATTCCGTATCCTTCATCATATCTGTCGGGAATGTAGTATTCGACATTGGGATTTAGATTTCTGATGAAGGAGTACATCAGCGCTACTGCTGTGGTTCCGTCTACGTCGTAGTCACCGTAAATCAATATTCTTTCTTCTGAAGAGATGGCCTTCTCAAGTCTTTCGACTGCACGGTCCATATCCTTCATCAGGAAAGGGTCGTGTAATTTGGATAAGTCAGGTCTGAAGAAATCCTTTGCTTGTTCAGATGTGACGATATTTCTCTGAACAAGCAGATTGGCCAATACGGAGTCTATTCCGAGCTCTGCAGAGAGCTTTCGGACGACAGCCGGATTGCCCGGTTCTTTAACTATCCATTTTTTTTCTATTGACATAACGTGCGCAAAATTATGGAAAATAGATGAATATTAAAAAAATAAAACTACCTTTGCACCAAATGAATCTAAAGTATAACATTTTCTAACACATTTATTAAACAATTAAAAATGAAAAAGAGTTTATTATCTGTTTTATTCATCTCGTTGTTGGCAATTGCCGGATGTAAGCCCACAGAGGAACCTAGTAAAGACGATCCCAATAACGCAAATAAGCTTGCTGCTCCTGTTCTCAGGACAGAATCAGTGACAGCAAATGGTTTTACTATCGCGTGGGATGCTGTTGAAAATGCGACAGGATATGTTGCCAGTTTCGAAGGAGAGGAACAGAATCTGACTGAAACAACAGTATCTTATACTAACCTGGCAAAGGGCGAGTATATGGTTAAAGTCAAAGCCGTTTCCTCAGATGAGAATTACAAGGATTCTGAATGGACAGGAGTTACTGTCAAGGTAGAAGGAGAGGTGGTTCCCAACAATATTGCCATCGAAGTAATCAGCGTAGGTGAAAAAGACGCTCAGGTACAGTTTGTTCCCAACAACGGAGGTTTCCCCTATTATGCACGTGTTATGGACAAGGCTACATTGATTGCAGCAAAATATCGCATTGAAATGATGGAAAACGGTAAGAGAACAGATGAATCCGATGCATTCATCCAGTGGCTTGTGATGTTCCCTCATAAGGAATATGTACAGGATGGAAGTTCTGTAACCATTTCTGAAGATAATCTGCTTTCAAATGCTGATTATGTAGCTGTGGCTTTCGAATATGATACCACCGAAGGTGCTGAAATTCCTGCAATTTTCTTTAAGGAGTTCAAGACAAAAGAGGCCTCTACGACTGTAAGTCACTTCACATTCTCCAACAAGCAGATTGATTTTACCACTGCTACTGTCAAGGTTACCCCTGATGACAACAACAAATACTGGTGTCACTATCTGATGCGTACAGAAGACTTCAACAAATACAATCAGAATGGCGACCACCCTATCGTTCACGCATACTATGGTTTCAACAACCTTGGTGCAGAAGAAGCCCTCTATGAACAATATGGAAATAACTTTATCGGTTTCATCAGGAAATATGCACTCAAGGGAGAACAGACCATTGACGCTGCCAGATTCGCAAACTACGACATCGCTCCTGAAACCGAATACACACTCCTTGTAATGTATGTTGACTACGACAATGGTGACGTTACCAATATATATGACTGGGATTACTCTTCTTGGGAATTCAAGACCCTCAAACCCGATGAAGATGCTCCTGTAATCACCATCAGCGACCCGATTATCGAAAATGGTGTAGTTACTTTCGATGTAAAGACTTCACAGTCTACTGAGACACTCTCATATGTATTCTCTCTCAAGAGCACTGAACACGACAAATACTTCACAGAAGAAAACGGTTGGTGGAAAGGCGTGAGAAACTTCTATATGCTTTTCTATAAGCACTATATCGAAGGTGATGACCTCGCTGCTGCAAAGACAGACGGTATCTCACTTTCAATGAACATTGCTGACCTTGAAGAGGCTGCTGAGGGCTCTGATATCACTGAAGCTGTCCTCATCCTTGAAGCTACCAATTCACAGGGTGTGGTAAGCAACAACGGTGTTCTCTTCTCATTCAAATAGTTCCATAAGTACTCTGTAAGAAAACTGAGAGAGGGTGACTAAAAAAGTCTTAATTGACTGATTAGTCACCCTCATTTTTTTTGTTCTTTAGGTGATTAAGGTTATCTTTGCGTTTCTTCAGACAGTTTAAACCGACGTAATAAATGGAAACAAGAGAATTTAACGAACAAGAACAGAACCGTCGTGAGGCGGTGGAAAAGATGAGGGAGATGGGAATAGAACCCTATCCCGCACAATTGTATGATGTAAATGTCACTTCTTCTCAGATTAAAGAGAATTATGATCCTGAAAAACAAAACTTCTCTGATATTTCCATAGCAGGCAGAATTATGGGCAGGAGAATAATGGGAGCGGCATCGTTTATTGAACTCCAGGATTCAGAAGGAAGAATCCAGGTATATATAAAACGCGATGAAATATGCCCCGGTGAAGACAAAAGTATGTACAATACCGTCTTCAAGAAGCTCCTCGATATCGGTGATATCATAGGTATCAAAGGCTATGCCTTCATTACTCAGACCGGACAGCTCTCCATTCATGCAAAGGAACTTACTGTCCTGAGTAAATCCCTCCGTGTACTGCCTATCGTCAAGGAGAAGGAGGGTGAAACTTTCGATGCTTTCTCTGATCCTGAACTCAGATACAGAATGAGGTATGTGGACCTCATTGTAAACCCTAAAGTCAAGGATGTCTTTATCAAGAGGAGCAAGATTATCTCTACAATGCGCGAATATTTCGCTGAACACGGAATCCTCGAGGTAGAAACACCTATTCTCCAGTCTATTCCGGGCGGTGCTACAGCGCGTCCTTTTATCACCCATCACAATGCACTTGACATTCCCCTCTATTTGAGAATTGCCAACGAACTCTATCTCAAGAGACTCATAGTCGGTGGTTTCCCTGGAGTGTATGAGTTTGCAAAGGACTTTAGAAATGAGGGAATGGACAAGACTCACAATCCTGAATTTACCTGCATGGAGATTTATGTGGCGTACAAGGATTATATCTGGATGATGGATTTCGTTGAAAAATTGCTTGAAAGGATTGCAATAGCTATCAACGGCAAGACTCTTCTTACTATCGCCGGAAATGAGATCGATTTCAAAGGCCCTTACCGCAGGCTGCCAATGCTTGACGCTATCAAAGAGTATGCAGGTGTCGATGTAACCGGAATGGGTGAGGAGCAGCTCAGAGAGGTCTGCAAGCAGCTTCATATCGAAGTAGACAATACAATGGGTGTAGGTAAGCTTATAGATGCTATCTTCGGGGAGTATTGTGAACATCACCTTATACAGCCTACCTTTATTACTGATTATCCATGGGAAACATCTCCCCTTACCAAGAAGCATCGTAATAATCCCGAGTTGACAGAGCGCTTCGAGCTTTTCGTTAATGGAAAGGAACTTGCCAATGCATATAGTGAACTAAACGACCCCATTGACCAGCTCTACCGCTTCAAGGAACAGCTCAAACTCAAGGACAAAGGTGATGATGAGGCAATGTTCATCGACATGGACTTTGTAAGAGCTTTGGAATACGGAATGCCTCCTACATCCGGTCTGGGTATGGGTATTGACCGTCTGACGATGTTCATGACGGACTCTTCTTCAATTCAGGATGTCCTTTTCTTCCCCCAGATGAAACCTGAGAAGAGTTCCAAGAAGGAAGAATCTGCTGAAAAAGCTGAATAATATATGGAACAGATCACTTCTCTTTCAAATCCAAAAGTGAAGGATGCCGTGGCTCTTCAGGGCAGTTCTGAGCATCGCAGGGAGAAGGGAATGTTCATAGTTGAAGGTGAAAGGGAGTGTATGCGTTGTATCGCAGCGGGATACACTCCCTCTCATTTTTTCTACTCTCCCACAATCAATGGCAAGGATCCCGCGACATTAGGTATAGAGAGATATAAGGTTTACGAAGTATCCGATGCTGTATATCAGAAACTTGCATACCGCGGAGGAACAGAGGGACTTGTCGGGGTATTCAGAATGGGTGATGCCAAAACTCTCGATTCGCTTCATCCGAGGGAGAATCCCCTCATTGTCGTCCTTGAGTCTGTCGAAAAGCCAGGAAATCTTGGAGCTGTCCTCAGGAGTGCTGACGGTTCCGGAGTAGATGCTGTGATTATATGTGACCCGAAAACTGACCTGTATAATCCCAATCTGATTCGTTCGAGTACAGGATCATTTTTCAGTGTCGACTGTGTGGTATCTTCTTTTGAAGAGACCTCAAAGTGGCTAAGGAAGAACAATATAACTATCTTTACAGCCCAACTTCAGGACTCCGTAGTCTATTATGAGGCTGACTTTACAAGAGGAACTGCTTTGGTCTTTGGAACAGAGGCTGATGGACTTACTGATAAGTGGAGAGAAATTTCAGATAAAAAGATCTTTATCCCTATGCTGGGTACTTCAGATTCTTTGAATGTATCGGTATCTATGGCAGTTCTGTGTTATGAGGCGTTGAGGCAAAGAAATTTTAATCATTCTAATGGGACCGGTATATAAAATAGGTCTTATAGGGTATCCTATCAAGGGGAGTGCCAGCCCGGCTCTCTTCAGAAAATACTCTTTGGAAAGGGGAGGGGATGTTCTCTCTTTTGTCTATGAACTTATAGAGACAGAGGACTTTGACGAGGCGGTGAGGATATTTCTTGCTGATTATTGTGCAGTTAATGTCACAGCTCCTTTCAAGAAGGCAGCCTGCCGGGTTGCGGATATTCTTTCTGATGAGGTCAGGGCTGCCCAGGCTACAAATCTGCTCGTCAAGAGTGCTTCAGGCATCAAAGCGTATAACACAGATTATCTTGCTCTGAGAGATCTTCTTGCCGGCTGCAGTGGTAAGGTAGCAGTAATCGGGACAGGCGGAGCAGGCCAAGCGGCAGCATCGGCTGCCAGATCACTCGGAATGGAAACAGTGCTTGTCAACAGGACACCAGCCGAAGGTGTCTTTCCTCTTTCTCAGATCGATATTGCTGTGAAGGATTGCTCTTGTGTGGTTTACACACTCCCCATACATCTGTCCTCTCTACCTGAACTCTTAAGAGGCAAAATGGTAATTGAGGCGAATTACAAGACACCATTGTTTACGCAGCAAATTTGCAGGCAATATGATATCGAGTGTGTCAGCGGTATGGTTTGGCTTGAAAAGCAGGGCTATCATGCCTATTCTATCATTTTGAACGAAGCGCTTCGATCGGCTCGGTAGTGGCTGCTCTCTTTGCCGGCAGGTATCCTGATATCAATGCAGTGGCCACAGAGGTGACAATTGATAGAATTATGGTTCTCCAGGGAAAATTGAATACTATCCCTTTTATGGCAAGAATAAGATATATTCCAGCTGTTCCCACCGGCACTCCTATTAATGAACCTGCAAGAGAGAGCAATAGGGGCTGAAGCAGATAGAGCCGCAGGATGTAGCTGTTACTCGCGCCTGTGGCTTTCATTACTCCTATCTCTCTTCTCTGTTCCTTTATAGATACCAGCATACTGTTCATTATGTTTATTGAGGCTGCGAGCATGGTGACTGAGCCTATTATGAATGCTGCTATGGAGAGGGCCCCCATCGCTTTGGAATAACCTGTAGCATGCGGATCGCTCCGTGTAATGGTACACTCCTTTCTGAGTCTTGAGAGTGCCTCATGTGGGTCTTCTCCGCGCACGCCTATGGCTGGGTCTGTTATTGTTGTTGAGGTGTATGGAATTATTATTGTCTCTTTGTCTGTGTGTCTTCCTATGGAGTGGTATTTTTTGCCGCAGATAGAGACCACTTTGGATTCAATATCCTGCGGAAGGAGACAAACCATCTTCCCGCACTGGCTCTCTTGGGGAGAGAAGTTTCTGCCGCTGCATATATCGATATTGCTGAAGCTGATGTAATTTTCATCTGATGCGACTATGTGGTATACAGGGTTGCTCTCTCCGGAATCGGTAATTACAGATTCACCGAAGGAGAGATCTTCCATTATGGTCATCACACCTTTTCCCTGATAACTCTCTTTAAACAGGTCAATCTCCCCTCTTGTGAAGGCATCACCTTTTTTACTTCTTATTATGGATGTTCCACGGCCGAGTTTGGAGTAGGTCTTTTCCAGATGGTTGTCTATGGCCCCTACTGCAGTGATGACACCGGTGAATGAGGTAATACCCACAGCTATGACAGTGACAGTCATCAAACTTCTGACTCCCCCTCTTCCCACCATACGCAATGCCTGAGCAATGAGTTCTTTCATTTCACAAATTCTTTTCTTTGTAAAAGTAGGAAATATCTTAAGTAAATGATACATTTGCATCCGAATTTGTAAATTTTGTTTTTGAATATGATTTCTAAAAAAGAGACACCTTCTAAATTCAGAAAATCTTTTTCCGGTAAAGAGGGCAGGACATTCTCAAAGGAGGGTAAATCCTTCTCAAGGGACGGCAAGTCTTTCTCAAAGGAGGGTAAGTCCTTCTCAAGGGACGGCAAGTCCTTCTCCAGAGATGGCAAGTCTTTCTCTAAGGATGGCAAGTCCTTCTCCAGAGATGGCAAGTCTTTCTCAAGGGATGGCAAGTCCTTCTCAAGGGACGGCAAGTCTTTCTCAAGGGACGGCAAGTCCTTCTCAAGAGATGGCAAATCCTTCTCCAGGGATGGCAAGTCCTTCTCAAAGGAGGAGAGACCCTTTTCAAAGGAGAGAAGAGTCGGAAGGAGAGATTTCCCCAAGGGAAATGGTATGGGACCCCTTGTCAAGAAAATTGAAGATGACGGAACAGTCAGACTTAACAAATTTCTTGCAAATACGGGGCTGTGCTCACGCAGGGATGCAGATGAGTATATCAAGGCAGGTTTGGTAACTGTCAATGGTAAAGTGGTCACTCAGATGGGAGTCAGAGTGACATACGAAGATGATGTTCGTTTCAATGGAGAGAGGATGAGGGGAGAGAAGAAGGTTTACATCATTATGAACAAACCTAAGGATTTTGTTACTACTGTAAGTGATCCCCACGCTGAGAAGTGTGTGATGGATCTTATAAGCAAGACACTTTGTCCTGAGAGGGTATTTCCTGTCGGACGTCTGGACAAATCGACCACAGGTGTGCTTCTTTTTACCAATGACGGGGAATTGGCGGAAAAGCTGACTCATCCTTCATATCAGAAGAAGAAGATCTATCAGGTGACACTTGACAGGAATTTCAAGTCGTCTGACATGACCAAACTTTCCAATGGTGTCGAACTTGAGGATGGTATGGCATATGCTGATGAGATAGCATATGTAGGTGATGCCAAGGATGTGGTTGGAATCGAGATACACTCTGGCAAAAATAGGATTGTAAGAAGGATGTTTGAGCATCTGGATTATAAGGTCAAGAAGCTTGACAGAGTCTATTTTGCCGGTCTTACCAAGAAAAACTTGTCCAGGGGACAGTGGAGATTCCTCAGCGATGAAGAGGTGCTTATGCTTAAGATGAATATGTATGAGTAATCATAGAGCAGGTTTCGTAAATATTATTGGTAACCCCAATGTTGGAAAGTCGACCCTTATGAATGCACTTGTAGGGGAGAGACTCTCTATAATTACTGCCAAGTCCCAGACTACCCGTCACAGGATAATGGGTATTGTGAATGGGGCGGACTACCAGATAGTTTATTCGGATACCCCGGGTATCCTGCGCCCTTCTTACAAGCTCCAGGAGAGTATGATGGAGTATGTAGAAACTGCAATGGGTGATGCTGATATCATCCTGTATGTTACGGATGTCGTTGAGAAAATAGACAAGAATATCGAGTATATTGAGAAACTTAACCGTGTCATATCTCCTGTGGTTATCGTAATCAATAAAATAGACTTGAGTAATAACGAACAGGTCAATTCTTTGATTCAGAGGTGGAAGGAGATGGTGCCCAAGGCTCGTGTCATGGTGGCTTCGGCTCAAGAAAAGTTCGGACTCGATATGATCTTCGATACCATTCTCGAACTTCTTCCACAGAATGAGGCATGGTATGACAAGGATTTCTTCACAGATAGGAATCTTAGGTTCTTTGCATCCGAGATTATCCGTGAAAAAATTCTTCTCAATTATACTAAGGAGATTCCATATTGTACTGAGGTGGTTATCGATGAATTCAAGGAGGGTGCCGACAGGTATGATATAAGTGCAGTAATCAATGTGATGAGGGATTCACAGAAAGGTATCATAATCGGTAATAAGGGGGCGGCTCTCAAGCGGGTAGGTACGCAGGCGAGAATAGATATGGAGGACTTCTTTGAGAAGAAGGTATTTCTAAGATTGTTTGTCAAGGTCAACCCCGGATGGAGAGAGGATGCTAAAAAGCTGAAGGCATTCGGTTACGGAAACTAAATAGTGGTATTGGCGAGGGCTTCGTAAAGGGGCTCTCGCTCTTTATATAATCTCTCTACTGTCTCACGGAGGCTATTTGAATCCTCGTCTTTGAGCAGGGCTCTTGATTCTTTCTCTTGCGGGGTGGAGAGTCTGGATAGCAGTGTCTCAATATCCCTCTTGATGTAGACGCAAAATGTGAATCTGCTGATTAGGTCGCGGCACTGGGGGTTTATGACAGCTCCTCCTCCTAAAGAGATTACCAAAGAGCAGCGGGTATTGTCTTCAAGTGTCTCAGGGCTTTGCGAAATGTACTCTTCAAGTATATCTTCCAGTGAGGATGCCTCCATTTCGCGGAATTTGTTCTCTCCCTCTGTTGCAAATATTTCAGGGATAGTCTTGCCCTCTTTCTCTTCAATGTAGTTATCCAGGTCGATAAATGGTGCACCGACTCTCTGAGCAAGCTCTTTGCCTAATGTGGTCTTTCCGGCTGCCATGAAGCCTATTAAGCTAATTATCATTTTCTGCTTTTTACTTTTTAAAATAGTGTGGGCTCGTCTTCGTCATCTGCTGAGTAGCTGATGTTCGTGCCATATTCTATCTCTTCTTTTGTATTTTCTTCGGCGAGAGATTCCGGTTCAGGGTCTTCCTTCATGAGAGGTTCGGTGAATAGAGCTCCGGCAACGGAATTGCCGACTCTCTTACCTTTTGCCTTGTAGCTCTTTACTGCAATGAACTCTTCGACATCTATTGTGAGCGGCTCTTTAGGTTTTTTACCGTTCTGTTCGAATGTAACTGTTATTGCAGGGTGAAGATCTTCGTTAAGTTCCATGAAGATCGCTCCCTCTTCGTTGCTGATAAAGTTCTTTTCGGAGTTGTCGTTCTGTTCGAGGGTAAACCTCTTGACATAGATGAAACCGTCTGAGTCCTTGTAGAGTAGCGAGTAGACCTTGTCAGGGTTGAACTTTTCGATTTTCACAAGTTCTCCGTTGAATCGTATTCCCGGATCGGGAGGGGTGGTGTAAAAGACTCCGTTCCTGCAGAGTGCCACTATTCTCTCTGACGACTTGAACTCTCCGAGTAGGATTCCTCTTCCCTCTTCGTTTATTCTGTTGATGTCAGAGTCGAACCATATATTCTTTCCTCCTATGGTCGATACTCCGGCGCTGCGAAGCATTATCTTCTGTACAGGATATTTGGTGATGATGTTTCCGATGGATCCTCTTCCCTTTATCATCATTGTGGCAAAGTCGAAGTCGAATACGAGTTTTTTCAGCTTAGGCCTTGGACGAAGGCATACTTTGATGACTTCAGCCTCCGCATTCTTGTTAGCGCTGAACCACAGCATTGTGGAGTCGGGGGTGCCCTTGGTTACTGTGTACCATTTGTCCCTTGTGATGCTGGTGAGTGTAAAACGCTTGCCGAAGACAGCACCGTTGCGTCCGTCTCTGTATGCGACATTGTAGGTAGTTCTTTCGTCCTGTCTTTTGAATACGGCTGCATAGACTATATTTCTCTCGACGAACTGCTTTTCGGAGATTTTACGTATAGTGTAACGACCGTCCTTTATGAAGACGATTATTTCGTCTATGTCAGAGCAGTCGCATACGTATTCGGCCTCTTCTATCTTTTTTGATGAGGTTCCGATGAATCCTTCGCTCCTGTTGATATATAGTTTCGCGTTGTTTGCGACTACGGTGCTGACAGCTATGTTCTCGAAAGAGGTAATCTTGGTCTTTCTGGGGTGGTCTGCTCCATATTT
>CALZHC010000009.1 GCA_945787505.1 uncultured Alistipes sp. | reverse complement strand
TGCTTTTTCAGTTGGATTCGAGCAGAATTCCGTATGAAATATGCTCTTCCAACACACCTTAGGCGAGAGTTTATGAAGACAGTGGTGCGCGAACGCAGGATTCCATTCGATTTCTCACAATCATCTCGGACCGCAGAGAGGGCTGGTGCTGTATGATGAGGGATATGAGGGAGAGATAATAGCAGACACAGCAGAAGGACAAAAATAGCCGACAAACCATTATAGGTCGAAAAGATTCACTATCTTTGTGAGTTGTTGGCGTCGTATATGAAATGATTGCCACAAGACTAACTTATAAGACTGATTTAAAGAGATTTATGGCAGACAGCAATTTCATAGACTACGTCAAGATATTCTGTGCTTCAGGTAACGGAGGCAACGGTTCTACGCACCTGCGAAGGGAGAAATACATCGCAAAGGGAGGACCGGATGGTGGGGATGGAGGCCGTGGAGGGCACATCATACTGAAAGGAGACGCACAGTACTGGACCCTTATCCACCTCAAATACAAGAAACATATCAAGGCTATGCACGGAGAGTCCGGCAGTGGCCAGCTTCAGCACGGAGCGAACGGAGAAGATATAATACTGAAAGTTCCTCTGGGAACAGTAGCCAAAGACGCAGAGACCAGAGAAGTACTCTTCGAGATCGTTGAAGACGGAGAAGAGAAGATACTCGTAAGAGGAGGACGTGGAGGAAAAGGAAACGACTTCTTCAAGAGTGCTACACGCCAGACCCCCCGCTTTGCCCAGGAAGGGGAACCCGGAAGTGAGGGATGGTTCATACTTGAACTGAAGGTTCTTGCAGATGTCGGACTCGTTGGTTTTCCCAATGCAGGCAAGTCAACATTGCTTTCGGCAGTATCAGCAGCACGTCCCAAAATCGCTGATTACGCATTCACTACACTTGAGCCCAATCTCGGAATAGTCAACTACCGCAACGACCTCTCGTTCGTTATGGCAGACATCCCGGGAATCATAGAAGGAGCCCACGAGGGCAAAGGATTGGGACATAGATTTCTGAAACATATCGAGAGAAACTCGATGCTTCTGTTCCTCATTCCGGCAGATACGCATGACTTCAGAAAAGAGTACAAGACACTCTTGAACGAGCTTGAAATGTTCAATCCCGAGCTACTTGACAAAGAGAGAGTAGTTGCAATTTCAAAATGTGACCTGCTCGATGCGGAACTTCGTGCCGAAATGGAAAAAGAGATTAGTGAAACATTGCCGGAGGAGATACCCTATCTCTTCTTCTCTGCAGTCACCGGAGAAAACATACAGGCACTTAAGGATCTCTTATGGGAAAAACTGAACCAGTATCAGAAGGGAACCACACAGACAGAAGTCATAACACTGCCTAATGGTGTCGAGATAACAGTAGGTGCAGAAGACCTGAGTGCAGAAGACTTGAGTACAGAAGACTTGAGTGCAGAAGCCTCTGACACAGAAAGCACTGATACAGAAAGCACTGATACAGAAAAGCTTGATACAGAAAACATTGATACAGAAAACCAAGACTAAAGGTAGGAATGATAGAGACACTCATCGAAGCCGACAAGGCAATCACCATCTTTTTCAATGATATCCAGACACCTTTCTGGGATTGGATTATGCTATTTTTCTCGCACAAGTGGGTATGGGTCCCCCTCTACTTGGCAATCATTGCATCACTTTTCTTCAAGGGAACATACTCACAGAAAAGTATAACAGGAATACTGAAAGGAAAGATAGCACATTGGAAAACGGCACTACTTTGCCTTGCTGCAATACTGCTATGCTTTCTGCTAACCGAACGCGTATGCGACTTCATTAAAGAGAGCGTCTGCAGACTACGCCCGGGTCATACCCCCGGACTTGCAGAAATACTGAACCTTCCGGAAGGAGCCGGAGGACTATACTCATTTCCTTCAGCGCACGCCACCAATACATTCGGACTTGCTACCATCGTATCACTAATCATCAGACGACGCTGGTTAACCTGCACAATGTACGCATGGAGCACAGCTGTAGCAATAAGCAGAATATACCTCTCAAAGCATTTCCTTACAGACGTGCTGACAGGAGCTCTGCTCGGAATTGCCATAGCAATTATGGTTTTCCTGCTGCTTAAATACACCATTTCACTGATCAACAGCAATATACGTAATAAACAATGCTCTGTTTCATAGATACCGTCACAGATCCATATTGGAATCTGGCTGCAGAAGAATACCTTCTGTACAACATGAAAGAACCCATTTTCAGACTCTGGAGAAACTCCCCGGCAGTAATCTGCGGAAAATACCAGAATGCCAGAGCTGAAATCAACAGCGAATTCATCAGAAAGAACAA
Organism: uncultured Alistipes sp.; assembly: GCA_945787505.1. Classification (GTDB taxonomy): domain Bacteria; phylum Bacteroidota; class Bacteroidia; order Bacteroidales; family UBA932; genus Coprenecus. Next base: position 38,632 of record CALZHC010000009.1, on the reverse strand, counting down.
CATTCCGGTAGTCAGAAGACTTACAGGAGGAGGTGCAGTTTTCCACGACCTTGGCAACATCAACTTCACCTTCATCGAAAAGAAAAGAGAAGGAGAGGATACCTCCGATATGTTCAGAAGATTCACAATGCCAATAATCGAAGCACTGCAGGCACTTGGAGTAGATGCATCCCTTCAAGGAAGGAACGATCTGGTCATAGATGGCAAAAAATTCTCAGGCAACGCCATCTGCACACACAAAAACAGAGTGCTTCAGCACGGAACTCTCCTATTCAGTGCCTCGATGGGAAACCTCTCAGGAGCTCTGAATACCAGACCTGAAAAATTCATCGGAAAGAGTGTAAAATCCAATGTCGCAAGGGTAACCAATATCTCAGAACATCTGCCAGAGAGTAAGACAATGGACGTTCTGGAATTCATGAACTACCTCAAGGAGTTCATAACCTCCCGCACCGACGAAGAGGAATACATCATAAGAGACTACACTCAGGAAGAATATCAGGCTATTACCGAGCTGAGAAACAGCAAATATGCCACAGACGAATGGAACTTCGGAAATTCACCCGAATATACATTCAACAACACATTCAGACTCCCCTGCGGTTTCTTTGAAATCTTCCTCTCAATAGGACAAGGTACAATAAAAGAATGTAGGATAATGGGAGACTACTTCTTTCTCAAACCCACTGAAAACATTTGCGAAGCACTCACCGGAATACCTCACACCCATGAGGCAATAATGAAAGCCCTTAGCCCATTCGATCTCAAGGAGTACTTCGGAGCAGATATAAGCGAAGAGTTAGCTTCCAATATGATGTAAGCGGCAGCAGCCTCCGCATGCCGGCTGCCCGACGGTTCGGAACCGTTAGTATAAATGAAGAGAGAGTGGCTATAGTCCGTAGACTTCTTAGCCACTCTCTTTTTATCTTAAATGCGATCAAGAATACTACTTCATATTGAGAAGTTCTATCATCTTGATTACAGAAACTGCGATTCTGGTACCAGGTCCGAAGATAGCAGCAGCACCGGCCTGATAAAGAGCATCATAGTCCTGAGCAGGAATAACACCGCCCACAACCACGAGAATATCCTCACGACCGAGCTTTCTGAGTTCTTCGACTATCTGAGGCACCAAAGTCTTGTGACCTGCTGCAAGAGATGAAACGCCCACGATATGAACGTCATTTTCAACAGCCTGTTTTGCAGCCTCTTCAGGAGTCTGGAATAGAGGTCCCATATCCACGTCAAAACCACAGTCAGCATATCCGGTCGCTACGACCTTAGCTCCACGGTCGTGACCATCCTGTCCCAGTTTTGCAATCATGATACGAGGCTGACGGCCTTCTCTCTTGGCAAAGTCAGCAACCATTGCCTTAGCCTTTTCGAAGTCAGCGTCATTTTTGACCTCAGAAGAATATACACCTGTGTTCATACGTATTACAGCTTTATATCTTCCTACTACCACTTCACAGGCATCAGAAATTTCACCGAGGGTTGCACGATTACGGGCAGCCTCAACAGCGAGTTCGAGAAGGTTGCCAGTACCTGTCTCAACAGCCTTGGTGATAGCAGCAAGAGATTCCTTAACCTTTTCATTATCCCTCTTGGCACGAAGTTCCTGAAGTCTGCGTATCTGGGATTCGCGAACCTTGGTATTGTCGATATCCAGAATTTCGATAGGATCTTCTTTTTCGAGACGATACTCGTTGATACCGATAATCTTGTCAATACCTGAATCGATACGCGCCTGTTTACGTGCAGCAGCCTCTTCGATACGAAGTTTAGGAATACCTGTTTCAATAGCCTTGGCCATACCGCCGAGTTCCTCGATTTCGCAGATATGCTTCCAAGCATTGTGTGCAATTTCATTGGTCAGGTATTCAACATAATATGAACCTGCCCAAGGGTCGATACCCCTGCACACATTGGTCTCTTCCTGAATATAGATCTGGGTATTGCGGGCAATACGTGCAGAGAAGTCTGTAGGAAGTGCAATAGCCTCGTCGAGCGCATTGGTATGAAGTGACTGTGTATGTCCAAGAGCAGCACCCATAGCCTCGATACAGGTTCTTGCAACATTGTTGAAAGGATCCTGTTCGGTAAGCGACCATCCTGAAGTCTGACAGTGTGTTCTGAGTGAAAGTGACTTGGGATTCTTGGGATTGAAAGTACTTACTATCTTCGCCCAGAGCATACGTGCGGCACGCATCTTTGCGATTTCCATGAAGTGGTTCATACCTATAGCCCAGAAGAATGAGAGGCGGGGAGCAAAAGCATCCACATCGATACCGGCCTTAATACCGGTTCTCAGATATTCCAGACCGTCAGCAAGAGTATAAGCCATTTCAATGTCACAGGTAGCACCAGCCTCCTGCATATGATAACCTGAAATGGAGATGGAGTTAAACTTGGGCATATACTTGGAGGTATATGCAAAGATATCTCCAATGATTCTCATCGAGAATTCAGGGGGATAGATATATGTGTTACGCACCATGAACTCCTTGAGGATGTCATTCTGGATAGTACCTGCCATCTCTTCAAGTTTGGCACCCTGTTCCTGAGCAGCTACGATATAGAAAGCAAGAATAGGAAGCACTGCACCGTTCATGGTCATGGATACAGACATCTTGTTAAGAGGAATCTGGTCAAAAAGAACCTTCATATCCTCAACGCTGCAGATGGATACACCGGCTTTGCCGACATCACCCACTACTCTGGGGTGGTCTGCATCATATCCTCTGTGGGTAGCAAGGTCAAATGCAACGGAGAGACCTTTCTGACCTGCAGCAAGATTTCTGCGATAGAAGGCATTGGACTCTTCAGCAGTCGAGAAACCGGCATACTGACGGATAGTCCATGGCTTCATCACATACATGGTGCTGTAAGGACCGCGGAGAAAAGGAGCGACACCGGCAGCGTAATGCAGATGTTCGTAACCTTCATTGTCTTTTTCGGTGTAAATCTCCTTCACATTGATATGCTCCGGAGTTTCCCAGATATTCTGCTGGGGAGCTGCTGAAGCTGCACAACTATCTGCGCAGGCTCTGTCAAATACTATATCTTTAAAATTAGGACGCATATTTCAATCAATTAAAGGGGTTTGATACCGAGTTTTTCCTGATAGCCTCTGAGTGTTTCGAGAACATTGCTCTTAACACTGATGAAGTTGCTGATTCCTCCGGCAATAAGAGTATCCTTGCAAGCAGGCTCGCCTGCTACCACGACTATTGCCTTGTCACCGATAAGTTCAGCAATACGTGGTGCACCTTCAGCATATTCGTCATCCGAAGAACATGCCACAACTATTTCAGCTCCTGACTCAAGAGCGGCCTTGACGCCCTCTTCAACTGAAGCGAAACGGTTGTTGTCAATTATGCGGATGCCGGCTACTGCAAAGAAGTTTGAAGAGAACTGAGCCCTTGCACGGCACATAGCCAGATTACCGAATGTCAGCATGAATGCCTTAGGTTCCTTTCCGCTACGGTCTGTAGCCAGACGAAGTGCTTCGAAAGCCTGTGCAGCACGATAAGGTCTGAGTGGTTCAACATCCCCTTGTGCACAAGTACATCCGCAAGGCTGTCCCATAAGTGTAGGAATTTCACGGGAAACAATCTCTTTGGTAATCTCATCTGAAGCCTTTTCCAGGAAGTTAGGATACTGGTTGGTTCCTAAAAGAATATCCCTGCGTGTTGCAAGATTCTTGTCCTTCTTGTCAGATACTTCCTTGATAGCAGACTGAATGGCACCTGCCTTGAACTGTTCGATATATCCACCCTCATTTTCGATAGAGCGGAACAGGTTCCAAGCTGCTTCAGCTATCTTGGATGTAATGGTCTCTACATAGTATGAACCGGCTGCAGGGTCTACCACTTTATTAAAGCGGGCCTCCTCCTTAAGAAGGTTCTGAACATTGCGTGAAATACGGTTTGAGAAATCTGAAGGTACTCTGTATGAGAAATCGAAAGGCACCACTTCGAGGAAATCGACACCTGCAATCGCGGCACTCATTGCTTCAGTAGTACCACGAAGCATGTTCACATAAGAGTCGTAAACTGTCTGGTTATACTCTGAAGTGGTAGCAAAGATTATCATCTTTTCAGCACACTTGCTTTCGCATCCGTACTGTTCCACTACATTTGCCCAGAGCATACGAGCAGCTCTGATTTTTGAAATTTCCATGAAATAAGAGCTTCCAATGCCGAAGCAGAAGAAGATCTTTCTGGCGATATCACTAATCTTCAAGCCCAAATCGCTAAGACGGCTCAAATATTCGCTACCTACACTCAATGCGAAAGCAAGTTCCTGGGTAGATGTTGCACCACAGCTATTATAGATGTAAGCATCTACTGCGATAGTTCTCACATGTTTATAAGGAAGCGCTATCTTCACGGTTTCTGCCAAAGCTTCGAATGACTTGTCACAGCACAGCTTTCCTGTTCTGTTGAGATAGGATACGGGGCTGAAATCGAAGTATGCCCTGACTGATTCCTTTTCCAGCCCTAAAGAATCCAGATAAGCAATAAAGTTTCTCAATGGAGCGAGATTCTTCAAGCAGCATCCGGCAAAGCTGACGGGAGTCTTGTCAAGGGATATTCCGTTAAGTAATGTTGCGAATTCGGCAACAGTGATTTCCCTGTCACCATCGATATAGAAGGTAAGAGACTCGACACCTTTGGTAAGTCTAAGGGTTGCACTTGCATTTGCTGCAGCGAAATCATTGGCGCAGCAGCAAACTCCTTCGTTAATAAACCAGTTGTTGTCTGATTTTGTACCTCTTACAAAAGGAAACTCTCCGGGTTTCTTACCCACATATTTGAGACCCTCCATATCTTCTGCACGATAGTAAGGGCGGATAGAAAATCCGTCAGGAGTCTTCCATACGAGTTTTTTGTCGTAGTCAGCACCTTTGAGATCCTTTACGATAACCTCTTCCCACTGTGAAGTAGGAACCGGAGGAAATTCAGTAAATAATTTTTCTGCCATATTTATTGGATCTTGATGGTTAATATTGTGAATTACAAAAGATTTTCATCTACAAGATAAGGGATTGTAACCTTGAGTTCGGGAGTACGTTCCATCTCTCTGCGGATTGCGAACATAGCACCTTTGTTACGTGCCCAGCTGCGGCGCGCAATACCATTGTTTACATCCCAATGAAGCATCATCTTGATTCTGCGGTCGGCATCTTCACTTCCATCGATGACCATACCAAAGCCACCGTTGATTACCTCTCCCCAGCCTACACCGCCACCGTTGTGGATAGATACCCAGGTAGCGCCTCGGAAAGAGTCACCGATCACATTCTGGACAGCCATATCTGCTGTGAATGAAGAGCCGTCATAGATATTCGATGTCTCTCTGTAGGGCGAGTCAGTACCAGAGACGTCGTGGTGGTCTCGGCCCAGAACTATAGGAGCCGAAATTCTTCCTTCGCGGATTGCGCGGTTCATTTCGAGAGCGATCTTGATACGTCCTTCAGCATCTGCATAGAGGATACGTGCCTGCGAACCAACTACGAGTTTGTTCCTTGAAGCCTCTTTAATCCAATGGATATTGTCTTCCATCTGAGGTCTGATTTCATCCGGAGCAGTCTTTGCAATCTCTTCGAGAACAGTAGCTGCTATGCGGTCTGTTTCAGCAAGGTCTTCAGGTTTTGAAGAGGTACATACCCATCTATAAGGACCGAATCCATAGTCAAAGAAGAGAGGTCCCATAATATCCTGAACATAAGAGGGATATCTGAAAGTACCGTTGGGATTCAGGATATCAGCCTTTGCTCGTGAGGCTTCAAGAAGGAATGCATTACCATAGTCAAAGAAGTACATTCCGTTGGCTGTCAGCTTGTTAATGGCAGCGACATGTCTTCTGAGGGTCTTCTGCACCTCGCGTTTGAATTTATCAGGGTCCTTTGCCATCATCTCGTTGGACTCTTCATAAGTGAATCCTGCCGGATAATATCCACCTGCCCACGGATTATGGAGAGATGTCTGGTCAGATCCCAGATCCACATCCACTCCCCTCTTTACGAGTCTTTCCCACAGATCGACCACATTTCCTTGATATGCAAGTGAAACTGCCTCTTTTCTTTCACGAGCCTGCAGAGCCCTGTCAATAAGGGGATCAAGTTCTGTATATACTTCATCTACCCATCCCTGTGAATAGCGGGTACGGATTGCTTTAGGATTGATTTCGGCTATGATACCTACCACACCTGCAATGACAGCCGCCTTAGGCTGTGCTCCTGACATTCCGCCAAGACCGGAGCTGACGAAGATCTTGCCTCTGTTTTCACATCCTGGTTTGCTGTGCATTCTTGCTGCATTCATGACGGTAATGGTAGTACCGTGAACGATACCCTGAGGTCCGATATACATGAAAGAACCTGCTGTCATCTGACCATACTGAGAAACGCCCAATGCGTTGAATTTTTCCCAATGATCCTTTGATGAGTAGTTAGGAATAACCATACCGTTGGTCACGATAAGCCTTGGAGCATCCTTGTGTGAAGGGAAAAGTCCCATAGGATGACCGGAATAGAGAACAAGGGTCTGTTCATCTGTCATCTCAGAAAGATATTTCATTGTCAGACGATACTGAGCCCAGTTCTGGAAAGCAGCTCCGTTACCACCATAAACGATAAGTTCGTCAGGGTGCTGGGCAACAGCCATATCGAGGTTGTTGGAAATCATAAGCATGATTGCTGCCGCCTGTCTGCTTCTTGCAGGAAAATCGTCGATGGTACGTGCATAAATCTTGTAGTCTGGTTTGAGTCTGAACATATAGATTCTGCCATACGTCTCGAGTTCTTCCTTGAATTCAGGAATAAGTGTCGCGTGATGTTTGGGAGGGAAATATCTGAGCGCATTTCTGAGAGCAAGCTTCTTTTCATCTGCTGTCAGAATCTGCTTTCTGTGTGGTGCATGATTTACTCCGGGATCCAGAGGCTTCGCGGGGGGAAGCACATCGGGAATACCTTCAATGATTGCTTTTTGAAAATCAGTCATATCAATATATTTATTATCTTACAAAGATAGAATTTTTCTGCTTAAAAAGGTAAAAAAAATGCCGGTCGCAAAGGACCGGCATATAGTTCATCTTATTTTCCGAATCTTTTCTCTTTTATTTTCACGATTTGATCCTGCAGAACATCGACGCAATCGACTACAGCATCCTCAAAAGTATCTGCTGTCCTCTCTATCACCAGGTCATCACCAGGGATGCCCAGAATAACTTTCACACTCTTTTTATGGTCCGGCTGCAGGGTAAGATTTACGTCACATCTTACGATGTTGTCAAAAAACTTTTCAAGCTTGCCTACTTTTTTGTTAATGAAATCAAGAAGCTTCTGATCAGCATCGAACTTGATCGATTGAATGTTAATGTTCATTTTTACCTCCGTTTTTTGCTCTTGGGTGAGCGGTTAAATATGTTTTTTTCAATTGTTCAAAGGAGTTATGGGTGTATACTTGAGTCGCGGCAAGCGACGAATGTCCCAAAACCTCTTTGATAGAATTGAGATCTGCCCCGTTATTCAGCAGGTGCGTTGCAAAGGAGTGCCTCAGGACATGCGGAGACTTCTTCCCGCTTAAAAAATCAAGTCCGTCAAACTCCTCATGAACTATCTTATTGACAAAATCGGGGGTTATTTCCTTTCCCGTATCGGTCAAAAAGAAGGCATCGCTCTCACACTGAGGAAAATCCTCCGTAATTCTCTTCAAATATAATAAAATTTCACGACATACGCTATCTGGTACGGGAATTTCTCTCATTTTATCCCCTTTACCGACAATGCGAAAAATGTGCCGAGCCCTGTCAAAGTCACCTCTTCTGAGCGAGGAGAGCTCTGCACGTCTCATTCCGGTAGAATATAGAAGCAATATAATCATGACATTGCGGTGAAAATGGAAATCTCTGGATGAAAGAGGAGCCTCTTCCGAACCTACCCCCTTCATCTCAAAATAACTCTCAAGCGACTTTTCTGTAAAAAAGGCCGGGAGCCTTGCCGGCTGTTTGGGACGTGGCACTTTTCTGACCGGATTTGAGTCCATCACCCCTTCCCTCATCAGATACTGACAGAAGCTGCTTAAAGCACTAAGGTGCAGATTTACAGTAACAGGACTCTCACCCCTCTCCAAAGAATAGGCTATATACCCTCTCACCATCCTGACTGTAAGCGCCTGACGAATTTGTTCATCATTTATATGAGCTGCGACCTGTTCCTTCGGGTACTCCTGATAGACAAAAGAAAAAAAGGCCTCAAGGGCATCTCTGTAGATGACCGCCGTACGGGATGAGTATCTCCTGCCCGACTCTATGTATCTGATATATTGATCAATCATTCTAAATAGGTTATATACAAAAATATGCCATTTTTTTGGAAGAAAGAAAAAATCAAGTATATTTGCGCCACTAAACAAAAGGAGGTGATAAAAGAATGATTATTGTACCTATCAAAGAAGGCGAAAATATTGAAAAATCTTTGAAGAAATTCAAACGTAAATTCGAAAAAACCGGTATCGTTCGCGAACTTCGTAACAGAAAGACCTTCGAAAAACCTTCTGTTAAAAGAAGAACAGAGATCAAGAAGGCCATCTACGTACAGCATCTTAGACTGCAGGACGAATAATTGAACGAACCTTCAATATAAAAAAGGGCATCCCGAATAATCGGGACGCCCTTTTTTATTGCTAAAACCTTGACTATTTCACTCTGGTAAGTACGATATCAGTCTGTGCAATCATAACGTCTGCATTGCCATTGAGAAGGAATACAGCAGGTCTGTATGAGAGATTGTCGTATTCTGCCACAGGAACGCTGGCCTTAATGGTCATAGTATTCTTGTCAGCCGAGAGTTCCACAGGGAAAGATGCAGGTGCAAGTGCATAAGAGTCATAGTTGCAGCCCACAAAATAGAATGCTCCATTTTCTGTATAGTTGAGCAGGTATTCATTCCTTGATGTAGGAACTGAAATCTGGTCTGAGCTTCCGATTTCGAGGAAAATCTTAGGGCCACAGTCTCTATATGCCAATGAAGGGTATTCTCCCCAGTATGAAGGATCACTGGCCATAAGTTCTGCGGGAGTAACCATTTTGAAATCTGCAGCTTTATAGAAGGGGAATCCTTCAACTACAAGTCTGTTGATAGATCTATACTCTTCCTTGGTCAAATCGTCAAATCCCTGAGAGATGACCACAGGTTCATTTGTGAACGTAGCGGTAACCTGATCTCCGTTCTCATTTCTGACATAAGCAGTATATGAAACATTCCAAGTTCCAAGAAGATCTTCGAACAGAGTTGAAGTCACCTGAGTAACATCAGGACGTTTTTCTGTTTTGAACTGCTTTGCCACATAAGTCTCTTCACCCTCGAGTGTCCTTACACCTACCACACAGACATAATCTGTCTCTCTGTAGAGATCCTCTACACCGAACCAAATACCGTTAGGTGTCTTGATATCAGGGAATTCCACATCGTTGAACTGTGTTCCATAAAGTGATACCAGCTCTGCATCACTCTTACCTGAGGTCTTATACTCCGCCAGTGTCAGAACATAGCGGATAGCCTGATATGCCAGATCATCAGCCTTCACATTGATATCCACAGCTCTATCTTCCTGTCCGAAACGATGTTCGACAGTAACAGTAACTTCTGACTTCTTTCCACTTGAAGGAGCAGTTCTGAAATCCTTCATAAGAAGGGATACACCGTCATCCTCACCGACAACTGCAATATAGACACGGCTATCTGTATCAGTCTTGATATCATGTCCGGGGCCCTTTCCGGGACCATAAAGTTCATCTGAAGGACCTGTAAACTTTCTTCCACCTTCAGGGAGCATGATAATCTGTGCAATCATTGCATCATCGGCACCCAGACTATGTGCATAATCATACCATTCAGCTGTATTTACATACACATGATACTGTTTAACCTTGTGGTCAGGAGTACACTTTACACGACAGGTGGTAGAAGTAATGTCATAAACCTCTACATCCACGAGTGCATCAGTAGTGCTGCCCTCCTTGGTCTTGAACTTGATAAATTCAGCAGTAGATGAATTTACATCCTGAACCATGATATAGTAGGGATGCGAAGGATAAACCTCCATCTTGGTATCGTTGTAATACTGTCCGTTTGACCATTCAAACTCTTTGTATCCACTTTCAGGAAAACCGAAGTTGGAAAGCCATGATTCAGGAGATTCCGCATACATATGGTACATAGTACTATCGACCACAGAAAATTTATAAGACTTTCCTTCGCCGTTAATGGCAAATTTGAAATATGTATCACCTATTTCCATAAGAGTGATCATTCCTGCCTCTGATGTGGAAACTTTAAGAGTCTCTACTTTAGAATAGTTCTTTGAATTTGAAGCAACGGCATAAATAAGATACTCGGTAGCAGGAGTGAGATCCTTAACAGAGACAGTCTGTTGGAAGTTTCCGGGGAATTCACTGAAATTGGAATTGATGAGTTCCGAGGGCTGGGGAACAGCAGGAGCGTCTGAAGCTTTTGCCACAGAGTAACCATAAAAAAGAGCATTGTCACATTTCAATGTGAATTCGATAGATGTCTGAAGCAAATTACCAGGGGTAATAGTCAGGTTAAGAGAGGTTGTGTCATCCGGATTAGGCTGAGGTTCCGGATCAGGATTGTTTCGCTTGCAGCTTGCAAAGAAAGTTAACAAAACAATCGAAAAGGTTAATAAAATCTTTTTCATTTTATGAATTGTTTAACTAGTAAATGAGTTCCATTTTGTCTACCCACAATTTGCTTTGAGACGAGCCGGTCAGGTAATCGCCCAGATAGCTTGAGGCACATGTAATGATAATATGGGTCGGTCTGCGGTCAAGACTTCTGTAGTCAAGGGGAATCTCCACCTGCTGCCATCCATCCGTGGACTCTGCGAGCACCAAATGGCCAAATCCGATGATCCCCTCTGATTCAGAGGTGTAATAGATTCCATCGGAAGTATTGACGTATACGGGAGACTCGGGGACACCACCCATCTTTCTGTAGTCCCAGTCACCAACCGAGACTGCCACTTCACACCTGTCATTGTCACCTATGGCAACATTGTCTCCTGGAGGAATACCCTTAATGATATCCACCTTGCCGCTATTATATTTAATCCATACCCTTAGGGCCTTCGGACGGGTAGCCCAAGGACGGCCGTAATTAACAGCACCTCCAGAGGTTCCCACCAGCTTGGCAAAACGTCCGAGGAAAATATTTCCGCACGCAAGCAGACCCACAAAATTCTTGGTCTCGCACCTTACAGAATATTCTCCATCCACCTTTTCATCTGCATCGGGATAGGTCAGGACAATACCCAGACTTCCAGTACCATTCACACCATCAGGTCCTTCGCCATTACCACTTGCCCAGAAAATTTCCCTGCAGTCTTCGAACTCGGAAGCAGGATCATACCACTTGTAGTATCCTTTGTTCAGGTCATCCATCTGACTCTCAGGCTTTGAGCCCGTAACCACCGAGAACACCTCAAAACTGTTATTGGGGAGCTGTGTCGCAGGATCTGTTCTAAATGATTGTACTTCTGTCATATCAGAACCGCTATAGGCATAAAACTCATATTGAGTATCAGGATTCAAAGACTTCAGATGAGCTGTGAACTCACCTCCGTCCGAGACGATATCGGAACTACTGACTGTACTCCAGTCGGAGCCCTCACCCTTTACCCTGAACTTGAAACCATTATCCATTCCGGCAACACCAACTGCCGTGAGATACGCCTCTTTAGTCCATGGATTCACACTCTTGACATTGATGGATATATCGGACTGCTCTACGAAAATGGTCCAATACTCATTGATATCAAAGTATGATACACCTAGTTCGAAAGGAACAGTATTTCCGTTCTCATCACAGAAATTGCGTATCTGTGAGATATCGTGAGAATATGTCGTAAGCCCTTTGGGACCAAGTTTCATTGAAGTTACGTTGACCTTGCTCAGATCCACACTCTTACGCACATACGCAATAATCCTCTTGCTAGCTACATCTATAACAGATGCCCCTATCTGGCCATCCACCGTAAAGTAGCGTTCCACATCCCACTTGCATGAGAAAGTCCATTTATAATCCTGATATGTACTCAGAATAAACGACTTAGGTTCACTCAAATTATGTACTCCCACAGGATCCTCAGAGAAAGTAACGTTCTCTTTATCCACCTTAACGGAGAGAATCTTAACCTTCTTGGGATTATAAGTCTCGTCAAGAACTACGGTAACAGTTCTCTTGTCGTTATCAATAAGAGCAGTGCCCCCATCAACATCCACAGAAATTATTACAGGTACCACCTTGGGATACGGGATATCATTCCTGACACAAGCGACTAAAAGGAGGAGTGTTATAGCTGATAAAATATACCGTTTCATATCATCCTTGGAATTATAAGTGAACAGTTATTCCAAAACTAAGTGCCAATAGGTTAAGTTTGGATTGAGCCTTGAAAAAGAGCCTGTCTCCAACGAAAACGCCATCCTTGAACCCTTTGGAATGATTATAGGAGATCTCAGCAAGACTAACTGAAGCGAAAATCGAGACATTGTTCATTGGAAAATAGACAATACCCGGACTCAGCACCAACGAGAACTTATCATTGGTAGAGTATGAAGAGTGCACCTCCTGGGCAAAAATATCTGTCCTGGACCTGACATATCCTAAAGCCGCATCAATAAAGAAGCCAACTCTGGCAAGCCTGTCAAGGCCGATGTACGACCTATTAAACAAAAACGCGCTGTATGAGAGATACTTGGTCCTGATATTATCAATTTCTAATGAGAAATTACCCAAAAGGTCAAGCGTAGAGGCATCAATGGCACAATGCCCAGTAGAGTATTTGAAACGCAGACCGGCAGTCTGGTTATTCATATACGCAAAGCCTCCCTGCAAAGAGATGTCCAGTATTGACGCATTGGCTGTAGAGCCATCTATAATCAACAGATAGTCACTATTATCCGTACTGATATTCATATAAGATGCTGCCATACCTATTTGCCAGTCTCCCTTAGGAATAATAGTGTAGGATTTTAGTCTTCTCGCAGATGCTGATGAATCACGCACCAAAGAATCAACGGAAGCTCTTCCTGAAGCATGAATATTGCCAGAAAAGAGCATTAAGGCTAACAATGACAATAATATGTGTAGTGTCCTTTTCATAATACCTTATAAATAATATGCTAATCCGACACTTATTGTCGCGAAGTTAACAGTAAGACTCGCATTTGAAATACCATCAGAGCCATATGAGACCTGATTATGGACCTGAGATGACCATCCATAGTTGAAGCCGAGCACACCCACACTGAGTTCCAGGGCCAGATGGTTGGTCAGAAAAGCGGAGATACCGGGATTGACTCCGACAAAAATCATATTTCGCGAAGTAAAAGTCCCCTTGGTATCAGAAGCTATATAGGCGGTATTCTTCAGTCTGGAATTGGAGTAACCAAGTTCCACCTGAGCAAACATAGAGAAACGTCCTGAAGATCCCAATGGAATATAAGGTCTTAGCAACAGTGCTCCAGAGAACTTTTGAGACAACAGGAGGTAATCCCTGACACTCATCGATATCTCCGAGACGGAGAGGTTTGCACTGCTCATATCGAGGTATGTCCTGTCATAATCGACCCTGAAGCCAGCCCCAACATTATCAATGATCATATAGAGGAAATGGGGCGAAACGGAAATTGAGTATCCATTTGAGTTGATACCGTCAACAATGATGAAGTTATAGTCCTTCATCGAATGATAGGAGAACTGCAGATTGCCACCGATGGTAAAAGTGCCTTTGCCGGCAAATACCCGCTCGTTCAATCGACCGTACCCCCTATCGATCCTCTGGGCAAAAGCACCGGAAGTGCTCGCACCTAAAAGAACAACAGCTAAAATGATACAGAGACTTTTTCTTGTCATCAATCCTTTACTCGTAAATTAATTCAGCATTATCCAGATAAAGTTTCGCAGAATCGCATCCGGTAAAATAGTTACCATAGATAGAGGATGCGCACGAAATTATAATATGTGTCGGATAATCTGTCATATTGCGGTACTCCAAAGGAATGGTAATCTGACGCCATTCGCCAGGATTCACTTGAGATGTGTCACCGCCATTAATCTTTTCATATCCGTCACCAGAGAGAGTGTACTCACCATAGGCAATGGTACTTGCATCCGTAGTGAAATCAACGAATGTAGCAGAATTGGTAGTATTAATATGTACAGGAGAATCCTTTGTTCCACCATACTGACGATAATTCCAGGTACCGATGGCAACCTGAATATTGGCACAGTCGTATGTAACATTCTTTTCAACAGTTACACCTTCAGGGACATTCTTCACAATATTGATTTGTCCTGCATTGTACTTTACCCATATTCTCAATGCCGTGGGGCGGGATGTCCATGGACGGCCGAAATTAACCTTGCCACCAGAGGTTCCCTCAAGACCTGCAAACTGGCCTGTAAAGATATTGCCAGCCGCCAGAATGCCTATCAATGAAGAGGATTGGGCACATACGGAATAATTTCCGTCAACAGCATCTTCCGAGGGGGCAGTAATGACAATCCCCATGGAAGCTGAACCATTTACACCCTCACTGCCTTCGCCGTTACCTGATCCCCAGAACATGGTTTCACCCTCAGGTACGCCACATGAAGGATCATACCACTTGTAGTAGCTCTTTCCGGAAACAAGGCTGATATACTCGAAGCTGTGGTTGGGAAGCGCAGGAGCCTCATCTGTGGTAAAAGAGAGAGACTCTCCGACTGTCTGGCCGTCAATCACAAGCCTGTATTCATATTCTGTAGAAGGAACAAGACCTGTCAGCACACCGTCATAGAGTCCTTCAGCCACACGTGTGGCATCGGCAACCTGCCACTGCGAATCATGTGAAGCTTTATACGAAAACTTGATCAACGAAGGGTCTGAATACTCTGACTCATCCACATCCGCATGAACATAAGCTCTGCCAGCCCATATTTCATATACCCTCGACTGTGAAAGGCCTGTAGAGACGGGTTCGAACACCACCATATCCTCTACAACCTCAGTAGAGTAGTCGACCATAAGATCCATGCTAAGTTCACCATCCTTGACAGTGTATCTTACCGTTGTTCGATATGCCTTACCACATTCCACATCAGGAATGACACCCTCCCTTACAAAGGACGAACCATCATTGGCGAGCGTTCCAGAAAACCTCCATTTAAGAGAAGGTTCCATCTCACTATCCACAATAAAATAACCCTCCTGAGCAGAGCGTGAAAGATCATAAACCAAAGAAGAGGCAGAATCTTCGATATCTGTACCTACAGTAAAGGTGAAGCCCTCATTGAAGTTCTCAGCCACTGTGGGATCAAAAGAGACAACAGAGACTACATTGGAAACACCTGCCAAAACCTGGACACTTGTATTCTGTCCGGCAATGATTTCGAAAGAGTTTGAGCCGAAATAACTCTTGGAGTCCCACGAAGCTTTCACCGGGGAGACTTTGGCAGCTTCACCGGCAGTAACATCCACCCTGTAAGATTCAGCAGGCAGATAGATAGCAGATGGAATTTCACTATATTTATAACTGCGGATCAAACCGCTGAAATCACCCTTGTAGATATTGACATTGGCTTGGGACAACAACTCATCCTGTGACATTGCCTTTGTCTGGGAAGCCACACAGAGACTCAGTGAAACAGAGCCCTCTCCATCACTTAGTACTACACTCCTCTGATTGCAAGAAGCAAACAGTACGGGAAGCACTGCTACAAAGTATTTAATGATATTATTTATTTTCATAACCAACATTCTCTCTCATTTATTCAACAATCATAACAATAGGGAAAGAAGCTTTACATCCCTGTGCATCAGTAATATTCATGGTAAATGTATGTCTTCCTCCATATAGGGTAATAGCATCCTGAGCTGCACATAGATCAAAAGGCACCTCTGTCATACCCACCAATTCGGGACCATGAGTGAAAGGAACCACCTGGAAGATAATATCATTGTCGGGAGTGGGATTGATCAGGTCAAGAACAGTAGCACCGGCAGCAGCCACAGCTCTATTGAAATCTTCATTTGTAGAGCTTATCTCCACATTGAACTTCTTGATACCGTTAGGAACAGTGGCTTTGAAGAAAAGCTTAAGATCTTTTTCATCAGGTGAAGGGACATAAATGGCTCCCATATCTGTAATATCTGGATCACATCCTGCTGCGTAATCAAATACGAAAGTCATGTCTCCATCGCCCTTCGGTGCCTGAGGATCCTCACCGATGACAGGTTCCTCGGTCTCAATATTATTGCCCAAAACCTCGTCATTGATAAAATCATTGATAACGACATCAAAGGTTGCATCCCCCTGATTATTCACCTTCTTGACAAACTTAATCTGACGCCACTGTCTGGGTTCGAGACCTGAAATACTCTTGGTCATCTTCTGGCTCTTGCCTTCGATCGATCCCTTGAAGGTAACCACAAGGGTGGTATTGGCGCCATCATTCAAAGAAAAATAACCAGCCGACTGTTCATAATTGGCCTTTCCTCCACTGTAAGTCATTTTATATTCGAGCGGATATCCTGCTGCTACCTCAACAGTAGCCACACCATCACCAGTAACACTGGCGAGGAACTCATCACTATAACCTACAGTAACCTTGCATTGAAGAAGTGTACATGTCAATGTACCCAAAGATGTCTTCTCACCAGCCACCATAGAAAATGTTTTGGTCGCTCCATAGATGGGCTGTTCAAAAGCAGCCTGTGGAATCTCCTCAGAAACAGAGCGGGCCACAAGAACATAATCACCTGCAGGAAGCATGACTTTATTGCCATCAGCCTTGAACTGCTCATAACTCTTCCTTAAGATGGTATTTCCATCTGCTGTATTTATCATTATTGTATAAGATCCTCCGGCAGCAGATGTAGCCTTTGTGAAGAGAGAATCATCTGTCGTAATGGTGAAATCAGAGAGTTCAAGTGTACCATTGAGATCATCTGCAACTGTAATCCTTGAAGCACATGAAGAGAGGGCGAGCATGAGTGCCGCCATCAATATATATCCTATTCTTTTATTCATATACATATAATTGAAAAATTAATCATTAAGTTCGATATCCTCAAGTTCGACACTCTCTACAGTATCGTTGAAAGAGATAGTAATCGTGGCACCGCCAATACCTTCTACATCGAAAGCGAGTTCATAGCAAGTAGCCGGTTCAAGTCCGGAATACTCTTTGGAGAAGGATTTGGTACTTCCTCCTTGAGAAGTTACATTACCGGAAACTGTAATCTTGTAGGCATCCACGAAAGCACCCCTGTTTTCGGATATAGGGAAAGCAATTTCATTCCCGTTACCAGTGGTAACTACAAAATCACTTGAAACAAAGTAGTTAGTGAAAGCATTACTTCTGGTCACTTTCACAATAGAATTAGTAAGAGCAGCAGGTACAGAGACATTGGTGGTCTCACCTCCGGTCACTGTAAAAGATGAAGAACCTGTAAAGAATGGTTTGTCAAAACCCTCCTCCCCTTCAGTTCCATATGAGACAGCAGCCTCGTAGGCACCTGCAGGAATCTTGGTAGAAGAATCCCATTCTGAAAGCAGACCTTCGTAGATAGATACCCCGTCACCATCAGTAACCTTAAGCATAAAATCACCAGGGGCGGGAAGTGCAGTATAAGAGGAGACCGCGCCCTTTGTAATTTCCGTTACATAAATGTCATTCTCAACCGAAAATGACACCTTTCCAGACTTGTCACCAATAGAAGAAATGTTACAAGATGTGGCAACATATAAGGAAAGTGTTAAAAAAATCGTCTTTCTTAGATTCATAACTGTTTAAAATTAGTGAATATATATCTTTATATTATCCAAGTATAGATAATACTGAGAATTTGAAGCAATATGTTTGGTATTTCTGTCGGTACCCATCATGAACACGAACCTTGTTGCAGATGTACATCCGTTGACATCGTGAACTTTATGAGTCATCTGGGCAGCATTGCCACTTGAATGTCTTTCAGACTCGTAAACCACAGAACAGCTAGAGGCCATATCTCCGACATAGACACCATCGATAGGAGAGTCCTGACTTAAAGTGTGAGTACCCAAGATATAGAAAGCCATCTTATTTCGAGAGTCATCCACATTAAGACCTGCAGGGACTACTATCGAATAATCGTATTCGAAAACGACATTGACAGAAGAGCCCTCCTTAATACGGGACATGGCGGGAGTATCCAGACGACCTGAAAGTCTCTCGATCACCCATGCACCGGACTGATAACGGGAGTTTATCCTTATGTTCTCACCTTCATACAGGGCAAAACGAGCTGCATTCCATCCATTGTCAGCCATATACCCATCAAGAAGGTACCCCTCCAAGCTTCTGTCATTGCCAGTAGAATAAGCATCATCCCGGCTATATGAAGAGGCTGCAGAAAAATCTTCAAACAAGAGATATGGCACATCCCCTAAAGTAATGGTAGCCGACAATCCACTGACTGAGAGTGCAGAAGCAGAAAGTGGCAGGACAGATACGGTATTGGCTGTTTCAAATACCACATCAGCCCTGTTCTCATTGACAGCATTACATATCTTCTTGAACTGTTCAACCTGCTCTTTGCCTGTGAACTCGGATTCAAATTCAAAATTATCATAATACTCTCCATCAGTGTGGCTATAGGAGAGCAGAACCTCTTCACCATCCTTTATGTATACATCAGTAAGAGCCTCTCCTATGAAATTGTTGCCGACAGCCAATGCAAGACTTGCAGAGATGATTGTCTCCTTAAGAGAGAGTTTCACAGGAGTGGAGTGACCGGCTGCAAAAGTTCTACCCTCAATAGAAATCGGGTCTGCCTTAAACATCTTCTCATCAGTATAGGCAGTGACAAAAAGAGAATCCGAAGAAGTAAATGCTCCGGTAGAAGGAAAGAGCCCCGCACAGGCATAATTATAATTATCCCCTTCAGAGGCAGTCAGTGGATCAGCCAGTTCGAGAACAATGGAGCTGCTTCCGTCAGAGAGGATGCCAGGAGTATCCGGACTGGTTACATCCAGAGTGTAATTACCGGTAACATTGTAAGGGAGCGAAATCTCTAGTCTCTTGATGGAATCTGTACCAAGAGGAGAGCCTTCTGGCACGAAGAATCTGAACTGATGTAACAGATGATTCATATAGAGATTCAGAGCAATTCCCGTCTTGTCTTCTTCAATGCTTCTGAGTGGTCCACTCGGAGTAGGGCTGCACACTATAATATCAGCACCTCCCGAGAGTCTGCCGTCCTGAACTTCAGGAATGTTGAAAACGACATCTGTACCCTCTGCACTCACAGGAAGAGGAGAACACCCATAATAGGTATAGCGTTCCTCAGGCATTTCCTGTGAAAGAGTAGCAGTAAAGAGAGCCCTGAAATCTGAAAAACCGTACACTGAAAACGGAACATTATTCAATATGAAATTCCCTGAAGGGTTCACCGCCCACAGGGCAAGACGATCACCCTCACACCATACAGATGAGAGTCCGTCCTGAGAGATAATAGGCTTGGTAAGTGGCTCCGTAACTGAAAAACCCACAGTTATCGAACCATCCTTAACAGTCTCCATACTCCTTTCTGAGCATGAAAAGAGCATGAAAACAGACAATAGGACAAAATAAATTTTTCTATATTCCATAACTTATATTAAGCCATAAGAGTGGCAAAAATAGAAAAAAATCAAAGTAATTAGCAACAATTGAGAAACAATTAGTACTTTTGTAGGAGATACAATTTTTATACACTATAGTATAATGAGCGAAAAATTAAGAGATTACGACAGCGACGCAATAGAAACACTCGAGTGGAACGAGCACATAAGACACCGTCCCGGAATGTACATTGGTAATACCGGAGATGGTTCAATGCCTGATGACGGCATATATGTACTCGTAAAAGAGGTGATAGATAACTCCATAGATGAATTCGCGACCGGATTCGGAAAGGAAATAAGGATTACACTCGAAAACAACACCGTCTCTGTAAGAGACTTCGGACGAGGAATTCCATTTGATAAAGTCATCGATGCCTCAAGCAATCTTATGACAGGAGGAAAATTCAAAGAGGGACTGTTCAAGAAAAGTGTCGGACTTAACGGAGTCGGACTCAAGGCAGTAAACGCCACCTCATCGTACTTCCACATAAAATCCATACGAAACGGTGAATTCTTTAGCTCCACCTTCTCCAAAGGCAGGCTGATATCAAAAGATTTCGGTACCTGCACTGAGAAAAATGGAACATTCGTGGAATTTACCGCAGACGAAGAGATCTTCAAAGGCTACAGGTACAACACCGAGTTCATAGAAACAATGGTAAAGAACTACGCCTACCTGAACACCGGTCTTTCGCTCTACCTCAACGATACCCGTTACTTCTCCAGAAACGGGCTTCTCGACTTGGTAAATGACAATATGGCTGAAAACCCCCTCTATCCCCCCATCCATCTTATAGGTGAAGATATCGAGATGGTGATAACACATGGAGAGAACAACGGGGAGAACATTGCATCATTCGTCAACGGACAGAATACCACCCAGGGAGGAACCCACCTCTCGGCATACAAGGAGGCTCTGGCCAAGACCATTAAAGAACACTTTAAGAAAGACCTCGAACCCTCGGATATAAGGCAATCAATGATAGGGGCAATCTCCATCAGGATGGACGAGGCCCCCGGATTTGGCAACCAGACCAAGACCAAGCTTACCTCCAAGGAGAAGGCAGCGGGACTCTCGATGCGCAGCTTCATAGGGGACTTTGTGGCAGAGGAACTTGACAACTATCTCCACAAAAATCCCGAAACAGCATCCATAATGCTCAAGAAGATACAGGAATCCGAAAAGGAGCGCAAGGCCATCACCGGAGTCCAGAAAAACCTCAAAGAGAAGGTCAAGAAAGCGAACCTATGCAACAGAAAGTTGCGTGATTGCCGAGTACACTACACCGACAGCCGCAATCCCCTCTCGGAAGAGTCTTCTCTCTTTATCACAGAGGGAGATTCAGCAAGCGGATCAATCACCAAAATCAGAGATGTCAACACTCAGGCTGTTTTCAGTCTGAGAGGAAAACCGCTCAACTGTGTACAGAAAGGCGGTCATGAAGTTATGCATAACGAAGAGATGATACTTCTGAAGGCAGCCCTCAACATCGATGAAGACATGGATAACCTGCGCTATAACAAGATAATAATAGCGACAGATGCCGATGTAGACGGCATGCACATCAGACTCCTGATGGTCAGCTTCTTCCTTAAATTCTATCCAGAACTGGTACGTCTGGGACACGTATACATCCTTCAGACTCCCCTCTTCAGGGTACGCAACAAGAAAAAGAACATCTACTGCTACAGCGAGGAGGAGAAACTCAGGGCGATGGAAGAACTAGGCAAAGGCCATGAAATCACACGATTCAAAGGATTGGGAGAAATTTCACCCGAAGAGTTCAAGGGATTTATCGGAGAGGATATGAGACTTGACCCGGTAAGACTCACGATGGAGGACAAGATTGAAGACCTCCTTCAGTTCTACATGGGCAAAAACACCCCTGACAGACAGTTTTTCATTAGACAGAACCTCAGAAGTGACCTCATATTGGAAATAGTATAAAATATGAAACCCAAGACAGCAGGAAAATTATTGAAATTGCTCGGTTGGAAAGCAATGGACCAGGCAATACCCGTAAAGAAGTGTATAATACTTGGGGCCCCTCACACTTCAGCGTGGGACTTTGTAATATCATACCTTTATTATAAATCAGTAGGGGGTAATGCCAAAGTGATGATCAAGAAGGGCTTCTTCAAAGGTCCTCTTAAGCCTTTGCTACTCTCATTGGGAGGAATACCGGTAGATCGCAGCCGTTCAGGAGGAGCATCCCTTGTCAGACAGATGATACACGAATTCGAAAATAGCGACTCCTTCCAGCTCGCCATTGCACCGGAAGGAACCCGCAAGGCCGTCAAGAGGTGGAAAAGCGGATTCCATACCATTGCAAAGGCAGTAGGAGTACCCGTATATCTTGGCTATTTCGACTGGGGAAAGAAAGAGGTGGGTGCCAAAGAGGAGATAATCCTCACAGATGACCCTGAAGCAGACCTCAAACGCATCAGACAGTGGTACAAAGACAAAGGAGTAGTAGGAAAACACCCCGAAAAATTCACATGCGGGGATGATTTGAATTGACAATTATGAATATTTTACAGAAAAGCCTGAGGGAGTTGCTTGATTTCTGCGGCAGAGAATATCCTGACAACCAGTTTCTCTCTTTCACAGATGGGGAGTCGTCATACACATACCGTACATTCCACAGCAAAGTGGAAGAGGTAGCGACATTACTCCACAGACATGGCATCCGTCCCGGCGAAAAGGTTGGTCTGTTGGCACAGAACATGCCAAACTGGGTAGTAAGTTACTTTGCTACCGTCGGTTACGGAATGATTACAGTCCCTATGCTTCCTGATTTTTCAGAGAGCGAAGTCAGACACATACTTAAACATTCAGGCAGCAAGGCTCTCTTTATCTCAGAGAGACTACTCTCCAAACTCTCCGAAAAGGCAAGGGAGAGACTCAGACTCATAATACGCTGTGACGATTTCGAAGTGATAAAATCAGATACTACCGCAAACCCTGACAAAGAGCAGCAAGGAGAGAGTGCAGTGGAACTATACCCTGCCCAGAGCATAAAATCCGAAGATCTCGCCGCAATAATCTACACCTCAGGAACAACAGGAAGCTCCAAAGGAGTTATGCTGACACATAAGAACCTGTGCGCCAACCTATGGTCAGCACAGCAGCTGCGACCAAGTTTTGCATCAGATATATGGCTCTCAATACTCCCACTCTCACATACACTTGAGTCCAGCCTCAGCATGATGCTTCCCATGCTTGCCGGCGCAAGCATCTACTACATAGACAAGGCTCCCACTCCCACCATACTGATGAAAGCACTCTCCAAAGTGCGTCCCACCACTATGCTCTCAGTTCCACTGATCATCGAGAAAATATACAAGAGTGCAGTACTGCCCAAGTTCCGCTCCAACGCCATACTGAGATTCCTCTACTCTATTCCCGTGACCAGAAAGGTATTAAATAAAAAAGCAGGAAAGATGCTCATGGAGAAATTTGGAGGAAGAATCAGATTCTTCGGGATAGGAGGAGCAAAACTAGACACCAATGTCGAACGTTTCCTGCTCGAAGCGCACTTTCCGTATGCCATAGGATACGGACTCACAGAGACATCGCCTCTTATAGCCGGAGCGATTCCGTCAAAAGTGAGGTTGGGTTCGACAGGTCCTATAGTTGAAGGAGTCACTGTAAAATTGCTCAACAAAGACCCTGAAACCGGAATAGGGGAAATATGTGTAAAGGGAGACAACGTCATGTCAGGCTATTTCGACAATCCTGAAACCACTGCATCAGTCTTTACACCTGACGGATGGTTCAGGACACACGACTTAGGGATGTTCGACAAAGACGGATGGCTCTACATCAAAGGCAGATCAAGCACTACCATCATCGGACCCAGCGGGGAGAATATCTACCCTGAAGAGATAGAAAGCGTAATAAACAGTCACGACATGGTAAGCGAATCTATAGTGACCAAAAGAAAGGGCAAACTCATAGCTCTCGTCCACTTCGACCAGGAAAAACTTAAAAAGAAACTGAGCCAGACCTCGGACGAGTACCAAGAAAAATTCGAGAGCCTCAAAAAAGAGGTCCTCGAATATGTTAACGAGAAAGTAAGCAAGTTTTCCAGACTCAGCGAAATCAAGGAACAGCTCGAAGAGTTCGAAAAGACTGCTACCAAAAAAATCAAGCGCTACAAATACAACGAAGATAAAGATTCAGACAAAAAAAATAGTGAAGGCAAATAGCCTTCACTATTTTTTAATCTGCATCAATACTCGATTTCCAGACAACCCACATATTCTCCTTGAGCGCCTGCCTGTACTATCACGACATCCTTTCCTGCTCTGTTCTTATAGATCTTCTCGCTCTTAAGGAAAGTGTGGGAGTGACCACCGATAATTATGTCCACATTCTCGGTCTTCTGAGCCAGATTGATATCGGATAGCTGGTTGGGATAACCAGAATAGCCGATATGAGTCAAGGCAATGACAAGATCACATCCGAGTTCCTTCCTGAGCTTGAGTGCCATCGCATCTGTCACCTCGTATGCGTCCTCATAGACCATACCCTTGATATTCTGCTTTGCTACCAGAGTCTTGAGATCTGTGGTAATACCGAAAATACCGATCTTAAGTCCTCCCCTCTCAATGACCACGTATGGCTTTATAATATCTTTCAAAGGGGTATCTGTAAAGTCATAATTGGCACAGACTGTAGTGTATTTGGCATTACTGAGCCTTCTTGCAAGCTCGTCGAGACCATTGTCAAATTCGTGGTTACCTAAAGTCACCACTTCATAGCCAAGTTCATTCATTACCTGTACCTCAAGATCTCCCTTGAAAATAGTAAAATAGGGAGTTCCCTGATTATAATCGCCTGCGTCAAGAATCAGGACATTTTCATTTTCAGCCTTGATCTTAGCAAAGAACTCAGCCCTTTGATGAACGCCTCCCTTGCCGATTCCTTTACCGGAACGGACTACTTCAATCTGCGAATGAGTATCATTGGTATGCAGAATAACCAGCTTCCTTGCGTGCGCATCAAGCGAACATGAGAATATTACCAAAGCAGATAACAGTCCCTTCAAAACACTATTTCTTTTTCTTTCCATTGTTTTTCTTCTCCTTTTCCAACACTATTCTTGAATCACCTGAATTATCAAGCACCACTCCTTTGGCAGAGAGTTTCTTGAGATAGTCAGCTACAAGGTCCCTAATTACAATACCGGTTCTGGTGATGGATACTGCATCATCAGCGATATGAAAACGGTCCCCGCCATCAAGCAGAAAATCAATGGTGGCCAAATTATAAAGAGCTTCATCATCAAGAGGTTTCCCACCTATAAGACAAGAGGTCATCTCCTTTCCCTTGACGATAATCTGCACTCCGCCAAGAGCCTCGAATTTTCCATTTGATGCGAACCTTTTCAGGATTTTCCGGATACTTTTGCCCTTTATCTGTGCCACAACTAGGCAATTTTCAAAAGGAAAAACCGAATATACATCATACAAACGTATGGCACCCTTAGGAAAAGCCGACCTGATACCGCCGAAGTTCGTCAAAGAGAGAGTAGGATAATCATTGTCGATATAAGGAATAGCTCCATCCAGAAGCACATCAGCGGCCAAATTGGAGAGAGCACCTTCGGGCTGTCCCTTGTCAATCTCCTCTGAAGAGTAGATGAGGATTTCCATCAAAGAGCCCATAGCCTCTTGGTGGTCGGCAATAATCTTGTCAATCGGGAAAATTCTCTCACTCATGTATGTAGAGTCCATAGCGACCCTCTTCCAGGTTATCTTGAACTCCTGTCCCCAAATCAGAAGCGGAGAGCAGAACAAAAAAACTGTCAGCAATATTTTTCTTCTCATCGGACAATCTAGTATTTAAGCCACTTGAATATATCTTTCCAAGTGTATTTGGTACCTGACATAAGAATACCCACCCTGTAAATCTTGGCTGCGCCCCAGATTACAAAAGCAATAGTAATCACCAACAGGCCAATAGAAAGCAGAAGTTCCCACATGGGGACACCACCTTCAAAAGGAATGCGCGCCATCATCACCATAGGAGAGGTCAGAGGAAAGAGCGATCCCCAGAATGACAAGGAGCTGTCGGGGTTCTGGAATACCTGAATCATAATAAACATACCGATAAGCAGAGGAATGGTAACAGGAAGAACCAACTGGTTGGTATCTGCCTCGTTATCGACACATGAGCCCACAGCTGCAAACATGGATGCATAGAGCAGATAGCCCAAAACAAAGAATATTACGAAACATACTATAATGTAGAGCCAGTTTATACCAAGGATTGAATTAATGAAGGTTTGAGGACCTGAGCTTTCCAGCATCTGGTTTGCCATACCCTGTGCATCCATACCTACCATATTGGTCATCTGAGACATAGCCTCAGGATTGCCTAAAAGATCCTGTCCCATAATCGCAAATCCGCCGAAAACCAGCAACAGAGTCAGTATTACCCATATAAAGAACTGGGTAAGAGCGACACTGGCCACACCGATAATCTTTCCCATCATCAGTTCGAAAGGTTTAACTGAAGAGACTATCACCTCGACTATCTTGTTGGATTTTTCGTTGATGACACTTGTCATCACCATGTTGCCGAACATTGTAACAAACATGTATATAATGAAACCCATGATGAATGAGACTCCCATGTTAACCTCAACGCTCGCCTGTTTCTCTCCACCTTTGTCATTAATAATGAACGAATTAATTTCTATATTCGTCTTGAGTTCATCCATCATCCTCTTGAAATCGGGGATATCGTACTGCTCGATCTTGTAATCCTTGACAATATCCTCTGCCATAGTGGAGATTTCACTGATTATGGAAGCGCTCAACTGACGTGAAGAGTAAGAGACAGCCCTCATATTTCCGAGCTCATCCAGTGCCGAGAACTCTACAACACCGTCAGCTCCGAGCGAATCGAGCTTTCCCTTAAGGTAGTTGACATCATCAATATCACTCTTGATGAATTCTATCTTTTTGGTATTTTGAAGATTTTCTGCAACAATACCGGAATTGTCGACCACCACTATACGGGTTACCTTGTCATCCAGGTCTGACATCATAATCAGAGAAGGAGCAATACAGAGCGCAGCAAAAAGAATAGGAGTGATGATAGTAGTCAGAATAAAGGATTTCTTCTTCACTCTGATAGAAAATTCACGGCTGATGACCAGCCAGGTCTTTTTGAAATTCATAACTGTTCCTCCTGTTATTTCTGATTGTTAGACTTGACTAATTTGATAAATATATCATTCATGCTTGGAATGAGTTCCCTATAAGAGATTACATCCACACCCGAGGCGACAATGTCTGAGAGAATCCTTGAAGAGTGAGTGCCCTTGACGACATCTGCCACCGCCCTTCTGGAACCCTTATATGTATCCTCTTCCACCACTTTAATAACATCAGAAGCAATATTGAGTTCGCCCTCACCTCTGAAAAGAATCTCTATCCTGCTGCCTCCATGCTCTCTACGGACGGCATCTACAGGCCCGGTAACCACCAGATTGGATTTATTGATTAGGGCTATGTTGTCACATAGAGTCTCTACCGATTCCATATTGTGGGTAGAGAGGATAATGGTCGCCCCTTCATCTCTCATTCTAAGCACTTCATCCCTTATCAGCTGTACATTTACAGGGTCAAAGCCTGAAAAAGGCTCGTCCAAAATCAGCAGATCCGGCTTGTGAAGAACAGTCGTAATAAACTGAACCTTCTGAGCCATACCCTTGGAAAGTTCCTCGACCTTCTTGTTCCACCAGCCTTCAATACCGAACTTTACAAACCATTTCTTGAGTTCAGCCAGCGCCTGAGCATTACTAAGGCCCTTAAGACGTGCCAGATACATCGCCTGATCGCCGACCTTCATTTTCTTGTACAGTCCGCGTTCTTCAGGGAGATATCCTATATGGTAAACATCATCCGGATCGAGAGGACGGCCATTGAAAAAAACCTCTCCCGAAGTAGGGATGGTAATCTGGTTCATAATTCTGATCAACGTAGTCTTACCCGCACCGTTAGGACCGAGCAGACCGAAAACAGTCCCTTTGGGGACATCAATGGAGACACCGTTCAGAGCTGTATAATCACCAAACTTCTTAACAATGTTCCTGCACGAAATTGTATTCATATCAATATAATCAATCAATTGCGCAAATATACTTATTTTTGCATATCTGTGTACAGTTTGAGACGTTTTGCTTTTTGCAGTGGCAGAACCCCTTCTTTCACAAGCATATCCACACTCAGTGAATCTCTTTTGCAAAATTTTCTGAGCCTTACGATACCCTTTGCCGCATAACTTCCGATATATGGATGAGCAGCCAGTGAATCCGCAGAGAGCGTCCACAGATCTATCCGCCTGACAGAAGAGGGCTCCACATAGACACGCTCTTCGAGTCTTGAAAACTTCTCAGGGTCAATTCCTCTGATATCCATCAGCTGGGAAATATCAGCATAGCATCCCCACAATTTTTCGCGGTAAAGCAAAATCTGCTTCGCAAAATAAGGACCTATCCCCGGTAGCGATACCAACTCTGCACTGTCTGCACTGTTGAGTTCAACCATATCCCATTTCCAACCGTCATAATCATCCCTCTTCTGAATCAAGTCGACAGGAGAGGCACCGTAGAGTACCTCCCTCATGAAAAAGAAAAGCTGCAGTGAAAGCAACAGAGCTACCATACCCACGACAGAACGGTCCAACGTCGAACGGCTCAAACACCAGCTACTCTTCTTCTTCTCCTGATTTTTTCTTCCCTTCATTGCCTTTCCCCTCAACTATAAAAACTATTTCACCCTTTGGCTCATGCTCTGAATACCAACTGGCAAGTTCAGAGAGCGCACCACGTCTTGTCTCTTCATGCAGTTTACTGATTTCCCTTGAGACTGAGCACCTTCTCTCACCTCCCATGACCTGGGCCATCTGGGAGAGAGTCTTCGCAAGACGATATGGCGACTCATAGAAAATCATTGTCATATCCTGCTCGGCCAGTTTGGCGAGCTTGGTCTGACGGCCCTTCTTGACAGGAAGGAAACCCTCAAATACAAAACGGTCAGTCGGAAAGCCCGAGTTCACAAGAGCAGGAACAAAGGCTGTAGGACCGGGAAGAGTGGAAACCTCGACACCGCACTCGATAGCCGTGCGCACCAGCAGAAAACCCGGGTCGGAGATGGCAGGAGTACCGGCATCAGAAATTAGGGCAATATTCTGTCCCTCCACCAGCCTTCGGCATACCGACTCTACCCTTGAATGTTCATTGAACTTGTGGTGGGACTCCATTCTCGTTTCGATACCGAACCTCTTCAGCAGCACCGAACTGGTCCTGGTATCCTCAGCCAGAATCAAATCCACGCTTTTCAAGACCTCTATTGCCCTGAAGGTCATATCCTCAAGGTTACCCACAGGGGTAGGAACAATATACAACATCAGACAAACCTCCTTTTAACGGTCATATAGAAAAGATAGACAGCCTGTGACGACTCATCCCACTCAGGAAAAGTTTCACGCATCTCCCTTACCACACTCTTGAAATCCTCCATCTCATTGATACGCTCGGCAGTAAGTCTGAACTGTTCTTTATCGCCATCGAAGAGCTCTTCAGTGAAGAAACTTACATCCGCATCACTCATAGCATCCTCGATATTTTCAATCCTTCCGACAGCCGCGTCATCCATCCACGAAGTTCCCGTCTGCGAATTACTCTTCCCCGTTCCTATTCTCTCCTTCAGATATGCAACCTCACTCTTCAAGAGTGATATCTCATTGAGCATAAACGCCATATCACGCTGATACCTATCAACAATCACATCAAAAGCACTCTTTAATTCTGAAACATTCTCTCTCATCACAACTTTTTAATTATTTTTGTCAAAATTTACGGACATGCCAGGCATGCCGAGTACAAAAGTACAGAAATGTTTTCAGAAAAAGCAAAAAAACCAGGATGCATCGAAGTTATATGCGGTTCGATGTTTTCCGGCAAGACAGAAGAACTCATAAGACGACTCAGAAGAGCGCAATTCGCGAATCTGAAAGTTGAAATATTCAAGCCTCGCGTAGATGTCAGATACTCTGACACGGAAGTCGTTTCACACGATTCCAATTCCATATTGTCCACACCGGTAGACAACTCTGCAAGTATTCTCCTGCTGGGTTCAGATGTAGATGTGGTAGGAATCGATGAAGCCCAATTTTTCGATGTAGGTATAATAGATGTATGCAGAAAGCTTGCATCTGGCGGTGTACGCGTTATTGTTGCAGGATTGGACATGGATTACATGGGAGAGCCATTCGGTCCGATGCCCGCGCTCATGGCTGTGGCAGACTATGTGGATAAAGTTCACGCAATATGCGTAAAATGCGGAGACCCGGCACTCCATTCCCACAGACTCACACACGGCAAGAACCTTGTAGAACTGGGAGAGCGCCAGAGCTACGAACCCCTTTGCAGACACTGTTTTAACAATGCCAATTCCAATTCATAATATATGGAAATAGTCATAATACTGATACTCATCCTTCTCAACGGAGTACTCTCAATGTGTGAAATAGCACTCGTGAGTGCACGCAAGACCAGCATCTCCGCAGACGCCAAGCGAGGGAGCAAATCGGCAAAGACAGTCCTGAAAATCACAGACAACCCCAATCGTTTCCTCTCCACCATACAGATAGGAATAACCCTCATAGGGATCCTGACAGGTCTCTTCTCCGGTGAAGCAGTGGCAGATGATCTGGCCGCAGTACTTGCAAAGTGGGGATTGTCGCAGACCATTGCCTACGACATTGCACAGATCACCATAGTCATAATAGTAACATACCTCACACTCATATTGGGAGAACTGGTACCCAAACGTATCGGCATGAGTTCCCCCGAAAACATTGCAAAGAAGGTTGCAGGTCCGATGATGGTAATCTCATGGATAGCATCACCCCTTGTATGGATACTTGACAAAGGAACTGAACTCTTTGTCACCATCTTCCGTATCTCTGAGAACGAGACCAAAGTAACTGAAGAGGAGATAAAGTCAATGATTGCCGAAGGAGCTGAGGACGGAGAGGTGCAGGAGGTGGAACAGGATATAGTAGAACGCGTCTTCTCACTGGGAGATAGGAAAATCGAATCCATCATGACCAGCCGTAACGAAATCGTGTGGCTGGACATCAGCATGACAAGGGATGAAATCTACAAGACGGTAAGCGAACATCTCTTCGAAGTTTACCCGGTAGGTAACGGTTCATTGGATGAAATAGTCGGAGTAGTATACCTCAAGGATCTCTTCGTAAAGATCAGCGCAGAGGATTTCGACCTTCGGAAAATGCTCCAGAAGGCACAATACTTCCATGAATATACAGACGTCTTCAAAGTGCTCGAACAGATGAAACAGCTTCAAGTCGCATACGGACTCATCTGCGATGAATTCGGAGTATGTCAAGGAATCGTGACACACAAGGACCTGCTCGAAGGTCTTGTCGGGACAGTCGACACAGAGAGCGAGCCCGACATTATAGAGCGCAAGAACGCAGAGGGATGGTTGGTAAGCGGCCAGTGTCCCTTCTACGACTTCCTCGAATACTTCAATCTCGAAGAGCTCGAAGAAGACAACGACTACAACACCATCGGAGGACTCATCCTCGAACTCCTCGAGCACATTCCATCATCAGGAGAGAGCGTTTCGTGGTACGACTTTCACTTCGAAGTAATAGACATGGACGGAGCCAGAATAGACAAAGTGCTCGCCACCAGAATCCCTAAACAAGAAGAAAACATACAGGAAGAAAAATGAAAAAAATACTTTTAATCACACTGACGACACTTCTGTGCCTGACTATGTCGGCACAGAAAGCCACACTCGACACCACGGGCTACTGCCCTATCACCAAAGGCCTGACACTCAAATACGCCAATTACGATGAAAACGGCAAGATTACAGGCTACTACATCTCGAAGGTAACATCTATAGATGGGAATCTTACCAAGGGCAAGGTTGTCTTCGACCAGAGCTTC
Source organism: uncultured Alistipes sp. (assembly GCA_945787505.1). Taxonomy (GTDB): domain Bacteria; phylum Bacteroidota; class Bacteroidia; order Bacteroidales; family UBA932; genus Coprenecus. The sequence goes on along the minus strand of CALZHC010000009.1, from coordinate 6,908 downwards.
TACGACAAGGATAACAAGGCCCGTTTCACAGACAACAGCCTCATCATGGAGGTTACCGTAGGAGAAGATGAATATACAATATCAAAGATGAGCAGCCTGACAATGCTGATGAAGGTACAGGATGATATCTCCAAAGGCGACGCAAGTTCGATCCCCACTACCCTTTCTACAGGACAGACCATCACCGACGGCAAGATCAAGATCAAAGCGGGTGCCGCAGGAGCAACCATCACCACCACAGACAGGAAGGTGGCAGAGAGAAAAGAGATCACCACCAAAGCCGGAACATTCGATGCATACCTTATTAAAGAGACACAGTACACCAAATCCTTCGGAACTAAAGAGGAGAGACTGGAAAGCTGGTATGTCAAGGGCATCGGCTGCATCAAACAGAAAGTCTACGACAAGAAAGGCAGACTTGTACAAAGTCAGGAACTCATATCGATAACATATTAACACTATACACCCCATGAAACTCAATAGAATAAAATATGCTTCGGCGCTACTTGCCGCAATATCACTCGCCTGCCCCATCACAGCACAGGCAGAACAGACAGAACAGACAGATCCACAGCCACAGAAAGTACAGGCAAAGGGTAAACTCACCCTTGAGGACATCTTCCGCGACAAGAAATTCAACGCCAAGGGAATCCTCTCCCTCCAGTGGGACGAGACAGGAAAAGGCTATTACACCCTCGAGCCCGATGCCTCAGGAGAGGGACACGAACTCATACACACAGATATAGAAAGTGCTAAAAAGAGCGTAATCATCAGCGGAACGCCATTCGACATCCAGGACTACAGCTTCTCTGCTGATATGACCAAAGCTATTCTATACACCAACTCGCAAATAGTGTGGAGAACAGCTAAAAGAGGCGAATACTACCTCTATGACCTGACAGACAGAAGCTGCAGAAAACTCGGAAAAGAGGAATTCGAGCCATCACGCATGTCGTTCGCCAAATTCTCACCCGACGGAACCAAAATCGCGTACCTATACAAAAACAATATCTATACGGAAAATGTCTCAGACGGTGAAATAACACAGCTCACATACGACGGCAGTGAAATCATCATCAACGGAGACTTCGACTGGGTGTACGAAGAGGAACTCGGACTTCACGACGGTTTCCGCTGGAGCCCGGACAGCAAACAGATTGCCTACTGGCAGTTCGACACCGAAGGAACCGGTACATTCTACATGGTAAACAACATCGACTCCATATATTCTGAAATCATTCCACTTCCCTATCCGAAAGCCGGAACCACCAACTCAGCCTGCAGGATAGGAATCGTAAACGCAGATGGAACAGAACAGACCCGCTGGCTAGATATACCCGGAGATCCACGCGAGCACTACCTTGCGAGAATGGAGTTCATACCCGGTGAATCTCGACTGATAATTCAGCAGCTCAACAGACTTCAGAACACCAACAAAGTATTCTGTGCAGATGCCCTAACATGCGAAGTAACCCCCTTCTTCGAAGACCACGAAGAGACATTCCTCAATGTCTACAACACTCTCAAATGGGGAAAGAAAAACAGCTACTTCACATGGATGAGTGAAAAAGATGGCTATAGGACACTCTACAGAGTCTCAGCCGACAGATCAAAAATAACACCCATTACAGGAGAGTTCGACATCCTCTCTGTAGATAACATTGACACAGAAAAAGAGTATGTCTACTACACCGCGACACCTGACGTAGTTACAGATTCTTACCTCTTCAGAAGCAAGATCCGCAAAAACGTCAAGGTAAATGTGGAGAGACTCACCCCCGAAGGAGAAGCAGGCTACCATACATACAACATCAGTCCTGACAGCAGATACGCTGTACACTCATTCAGCAGCAATGAAACTCCCACCCGCTACGAACTCATAAGCCTTCCTGACCACAAGGTAATAAGAGTACTTGAAGATAACGAAGAGGTAGCCGAAAACTTTGCGGCAGCACAGACCTCGCCCAAAGAGTACTTCAGGGTAGACATAGGAGAGACCCAGCTCGATGGATGGATGATAAAACCGGATAACTTTGACCCTTCACAGAAATATCCCACTATCTTCTACATATACGGAGAGCCAGCCAGCAGTACCATACTCAACAAATGGTCAGGCCCCAGAGAGATGTTCGAAAAATTCCTTGCACAGCAAGGCTACATAGTAATAAGTGTCGACCCCAGAGGAACCAACAATCCCCGTGGTAAGGAGTGGAGAAAATGCGTATACGGAAAAGTGGGCATAATCCCCCCTGCAGACCATGCCGCAGCAGTGGAAAAACTCAAGGAGACCTATCAGTACATAGACGCAAGCAGAATCGGAGTATGGGGATGGAGCGGTGGCGGCTCATCCACAGCACACCTTATGTTCAAATACCCCGACATCTACTCTACAGGTATCGCTGTTGCCGGTGTCTACTCACAGTACCTATACGATACCATATATCAGGAGAGATATATGGGACTCCCTTCCACCAATCCTGAAGGATTTCACAACGGATCACCAATCAACTTCGCCAAGAATCTCAAAGGGAATCTCCTCCTAATCCATGGAACAGGCGATGACAACGTGCACTACCAAAGCACCGAGATGCTTGCCAACGAACTCATCAGACAGAACAAGTTCTTCTACATGATCTCCTATCCTATGAGAGCGCACAGCATCTACGAAAGGGAAAACACCTCCCTTCATCTCTACAGTTCAATGTTCAAATACTGGCTCGAAAAACTTCCTGTAAATGAATAACAGATACAATATAGAATCACTCTCTCCGGTATGGGCAAAAGAGCTCAACTGCGCCATCACTGTATGTGATAAGGAGGGAATCGCTCTCTATCAGAACGATAAATCAATCAAGACAAACGGAAATGTCATCGGTTCAAATATCATAGGATGCCACTCACCCCGGTCAGTAGAGATCATCAAACGTCTACTGACCGGAGAGTCAAACTCCTACACCATCAGCAAAAAAGGAGAAAAGAAACTTATCTACCAGACCCCTTGGTACGACGAGGGGGAGATTGCAGGACTTGTCGAATTTTCAATCGTTATTCCTGAAGAGATGCCCCACTACGACAGGGGCTAATGTTTGGAGACTGGAAGTGAAGTCATTTACCCTTGCACTTCCAGCCTCCACTGACACGATATCTTACTCTCTCCACTTAATCTCAAGGGCGAAGAACAAGACGGAACCCGTAGCTGTTATGTCGATCTTCAGGTTTGCCCTGACTTCTGTATGTCGAACGGCATCGGTCGGAAGGATTCCTCCATGAACCGCCGCGCAATACCCTCATTTCTCCTATCGAAGGACCTTTAGGGTTTTCATGAGAAGTAGCTCTATAGCAGTTTTCGGAATACCAGTCATGGCACCATTCCCAGACATTACCGCTCATATCATAGATTCCAAGCTCGTTTGCCTCTTTCTTGCCGACAGGACGGGTTCTGTCCCCGCTATTGGCGTCATACCAAGCTACATTTTTAGGCTTATTGTACCCGCTGAACTTGAAACCCAGACTCTTCTTACCTCCGCGGGAGGCATACTCCCACTCAGCCTCCGTAGGCAACGAGTATTTTTTACCAGTCTTCTCGTTGAGTTTTTTTATGAACTCCTGAATATCATCCCAGGAGACAGACTCGACAGGAAGAGCTGCACCTCTGAAATAGCTTGGATTGCTACCCATCACCGCTTCCCACTGTTCCTGAGTAATTTCATATTTGCCTATGTAGTAATCGCCAAGAACCACTGTATGAACAGGCATTTCATCTTCATTACCGATATTGGATCCCATCTGAAACGTTCCGCCCTCCACGAAAACCATCTCAATCTGTACATCCACACCCTCTTTAACCATAAAGCAAATCTCTGAACCTCGAATGCTTCCGAACTCTTCAAGAGCATCCCATACGATAAGCTTTGACTCTCCCGCCTTGACACCCTTTCCTACATCCCCGGTAACCATCTTGAGCGGTCCCTGGAAGTTTTTTCCTCCGTCTGTAGAGACATATAGAGAGATAAATGAGGCATTTTGGTCCAATGAGTAGGTAATATAAACCTTAGTCTCTTTCTGATAGAACTCGGCATTAGTCAGATTCTGGGCATTGAGATTATTGCATGCAAAAAACACAGTAACCACTGCTGAAAGCACCGCCCACAGGTGCAAATGAAAATTTCTGAATAGTTTCATAACCCTTTTGTCTCTTTATTTACGAAAACTCCATTGTCCCCATTCGTCCTGAACAGAGACAGAACAGTTGACCTCAGGAATCTGGTCCTTGTAATTGTTCTTGATGCTCCAGTATTTCACATTCTCAGTGATGTAGCTGGAAAGTTCACTGTAACTGCACTCAGCAGAGCTCTCCTGAAGCTTCTTTAGAAGAAAATATGTAAACATTCCATGCTGTTTCTCCTTATATGGAAGAGCTGTTTGGTCGCTGCTGGTAGCACTGAAGACTACTAAATTATCATAGAGATTCTCATTGGCCGGAGTGACTTTTACTCCACGCGCCTTAACCAGCCCGGAATTACGACCGCCTCCGCTGAAACAAGCATCCATGAAGACAGTGATCCTACCGGCTCCTGAAGTGCTCAGATTAGCATAAAGGTCTGAGAGTTTTATTCCATTGGCCACATCCATACCTGTGACATCGACCGGTATGATGTAAGATTCGTTAGTTTTTTCATCGGGGAATCCATGACCTGCATAGTAGAATATGATTTCGGCCTCTTTGCCATTAAGAGAGGCAAGCTTGATTATCCTGTCGATCTCCTTTTTCATCTTGGCAGAAGTGGCATTCTTAAGGAGAACCAGGTTATTGGCTTCGACACCAAGTGCACTGACACAGTATTCACTGAAGATTTCAGCATCATTAACAGCGAATTCGACATCTGACTCTGAAGAGAGACCCTCCTGATAAGAGTGGTAATCTTCGTTCCCTATGGCAATGGCATAACGGTAAGCCTTGGTTGTTTTTACCTTAGGAATATTTCTGTCAACATCTGACTTAAGAGATGCCTGCTGGATACCGGCAATCTGATAATTCTCTGATGAAACAGATATCTTCGCAGAAGAGAGCTTCTGTTCGAAATTCAGGACAATATCCTTATTCTGAGAGAATTTACCAAATTTCTCTTTTATCATGACCTTGACAGGTATAGACTGCGCCGAGTAGTTATTATTAACGATAAGACTAAAATCCAAGGACTTTGCTTCGCCCGAACTGATTGATGAAAAATGCTGTTTCTCTTCTCCTTCCATTACGAAAACCCCGTCAGGGAGAATAACATTGACATCGACATCCTGAGCAAGTCCATAATCGGTATTCTGAAGCAATATCTGTAGATTGAAAGCCTCCTTCTTCTTTATTACACCAGAAGCTCCGCTGCCTGTTACAGCATAATCAACCACCTGTATCATTGGAGAGATAAACTTGTTGGTATTTACACTGATAAACTGGTCGTCCGTACCGAAGCCCATGGGTTCCTGAACAGCAACTGCAAATTCCACCTTCCCGTCAACTGTATTCATCGAAGACTTTACAGGGAACTTGACAGTACAGCTTTTGCCCACAGGAATATCAGGAATTGAGATGTTAGAGAAGGTAATACCTGAAGTTGCTCCTGAGGCCTTGATTGTACCCTTGAGCCCCATACCATCACCAAACCCATCGTTCATCAGACTAAGAACAATATTACAGAACTCATTGGCATCTATGGCATTATTTCCTGTAGCATCCTCGAAGCTAATGTCGGTTATGGTTAGAACGGGAGGTTTTACCTCTTTGGCTATATTTAGTGATCCAACCTTGGTTACTACCTTGTTCTGTGCATGCAGAAAATTCAATGACAGAAGCAATGTCAACAATAAAGATAAAGATTTCATATTTTCAGACTAAATATCAAATTATCCGCAAAGTTATCAAAAAAACAGCTCAGATGAGATTCTAACCGCGATTAAAGAGAATTTGAAAGGTTAAAGAAGCCATATACGATAAATTTTTTATTTCTTTAGAATGTTTTTTGGCATAGTTATTGAAAATGTTTTATACGTAAGTATATAATTTTGGTTAATGGTAAATAAAAGTTAAAAAAAAGAGTTTTTTGATTGTTGCTATAATGGTGTTATTCGTTGATAACCTTATCAGGGTTATCATATTAAAAGGTTAAGCCGTGATACTGACTCCTTTACAAATAATGACAATAGATTCAAAATATAACTGTAAGGATTAATCCCGGCAAGTTTCTGCGGAGTCAGTGCCGGGCGGCTTTCCAAATAACAAATATAATAGAACAATATATGATAGCAATTAAAAATGAAAAGTGATAATAAATGGTAAAAAAAACGATAGAAAAGAAGAGATTGATAGCTTGCAATAATTAGGTACAACTTTTTTCTGACCGGTGTTGGGAAACTACCGGTCTTCTTTTTGTACAGATAACAGATAAAAAAAGCGAAGACTTTCGTCCTCGCTATAAAATAATTCTATTTGCATTGGTGGAGAGCAAGGGAGTCGAACCCTTGACCTCCTGCTTGCAAGGCAGGCGCTCTAGCCAACTGAGCTAGCCCCCCAAAGATCTTTTCAAATCGCCTGCAAATATAAACATTTTGCTCAAATGAGCAAAATAAAAAATGCATATATAACAAAAAAGGTCCGCATCATTCATGATACAGACCTTTACTGGTGGAGAGCAAGGGAGTCGAACCCTTGACCTCCTGCTTGCAAGGCAGGCGCTCTAGCCAACTGAGCTAGCCCCCCAAAAGTGGTAGTCCCGCGCGGAGTTGAACCGCGGACCTCTACATTATCAGTGTAGCGCTCTAACCAACTGAGCTACGAGACTATATAATTTAAAGAACAAGCCAGAGAATACTCAACCTTCAGTTAAGCTCCAAAAAGGAGGTGTTCCAGCCACACC
>CALZHC010000008.1 GCA_945787505.1 uncultured Alistipes sp. | reverse complement strand
TTGTAGTGCCCGAAAGCAGATAGAACTAGAACTTCAATAACTTCATCATAGATACGATACACAAGTCTGTGCTCATGCGTTATACGACGCGAATATACATTCCCGTCATAACCCTTAAGTGGCTCAACCTGACCGGTACCAGTCCTGGGATGCTCCTGGATTTCTTCCAGAAGCTTTGACAGTTTCTTTACTGCCTGAGGTGCTTTCTTGCACAGTTCCTTAAGGTCCTTCTTTGCGTCGTTAGAAAATACTATTCTATACATTTCAGTCTTCATTAATCATTCGACTAAGGAAGCCATCAACACTCTCCCCTTCCTCCATTCTATGAACCTTACCCTGTTCATATTCCTCAATTCCGCGTCTGATTTTAGCCTCCAAAGTGGTCTGATCAATGAGCGTATCACTTTCTCTCACTGGCACAAGCCTATAGCTGCCGTGACTCCTGGACGTAATCACGACATCATTTGTAAGGGCTAAATCAAAGTACTTACGCTGGTTAGCCCTGAATTCTCTACTGCTTACTACAACCATTTTCATTCTATTTAGTTTTGCAAATATATCATTTTTCAAATAAAGTACCAAATTGGTACACATTTATTCTGTATCTTGAGTTGTAGAAGTAGAAACTCGGTGATAATGTTGTTTAATCACATTATCTTCTCAAAGACAAAGAACTCATCCCCAGATAACACATAATGGTCCGTCAGTTCTGACGGACCATTATGAAAACAACTCATTTTAAGTACCTACCATATCATCTTTAGTGATGGTAATATTACCTTTTCCTCTGTTTCTATGGATTTTTCTGCCGGCATGGAAGCTCCAAATGCAGAGAAGTCAAAGAATGTCAATGCTCCCTCCCAGTGTCCGTACCATCTATTTCCAAGATCGTCGAAGAATGAGAAATCTAGAACATAATTAGCTTCTTCACGCTCTACAGTCATTTCACCGGACATAGCTCCAGCGCAAATAGTGGGATAGCCCGCTTCATAAGCACCAACATAGTATGTACCGTATATTACTCCCTGTCCCAATTCATTCTGATAACCGGGGATAAGTTCGTTAACCTTAGGATTGTCTTTGTCATTGCCGACCTTGTATGTACCGGCAGGGAGACCATCTGCTGCAGTTGTGGCATCTGTTACCAATTCGAAGTAAACAATTTCACCTGTTCCCTCAGTGAAGTATGTGTCAGGGTTTTGTTCAAACGGGCCTGTAAATTCCATTTTGAAGTAGCTTGTCGATTCACCGAATGTGCTTCCCCAATAGGTACAGAATGTACTTACATCTGTGAAGTCAACTTCATGGTCACCGGTAAGTGTAGAGAAGTGTTCACCTGGTATGTTAGGAATCTTTATTGCGCCATCATAATGACCTGTGAATTTTAAACCTTCTTCAGTCTGGAGATTGATATCCACAGAATAAACTCCGTTGTTATCTTCTATAACTACTTCTCCAGATACCAGAAGTCCTACCCTAACATCATCTTCGTCCATAGTAAGTATATAAGTATCCATTACAGCAAGTGTTGTGGGATCAATATATCCCGGAGCAATGGTATAAGGAGCCTGAGTGTTATCTACCTTATAAGTACCGGGAAGGATTCCGTAATTGTCATAAGGGGCATAGAATGTATAATAACTTATGATATAGGGCTTGGTAACGCCTTCTGTTGCATCGGTAATCTGCACATTTATAGCCATTACTTCTGAATTGTCATCCATATATGATGCCTCAATAAGGTAATTGTCAGGACCTAATTCAACGTCATGAGTAATAAGCGAATGACCGTAGGAGCTCAGGTACTGAAGTTTAATCTGTCCGTTGTAGGTAACACAGTGTGTAAGACCATTTTCGTCAGTTAAGATAGCCTCGATGACAATATTATCACCATCTTTTGAAATAGTAATATCTGCATCATCCATATATGCTGATCCAGCCAGCGCATCTCCGGCTTCATTTACAAGAAGCCAACGAGTCATGTCAATATCCAGATCATCATAAGTGTAGTGACCTTCAGGAAGAGAAATATTATCAAAATCTTCTGTAGGAACAATATCTGAATGGAAATCGATACGATAATATTCTGTAGAGGGTTGGAGAGAGGTATCGTCACCAATTTCTCCATCGGTAAGATATAAAGCATAGTTTGCCTGAACAGCACTTCTTCCTGTGAAGAAAGCACCTACACCTTTAGTTGCCACCATTCTTTTATCATACGCATTGAATGACTGCTGAAGTAACACCTCTTTTTCGATAACCGAACTATCTTCTCCATAAGTATATCTGAAGTAGAGCTTTGCTTCTCTCTCTTCCTTCAACTCATTGGCTTCGGCTATGAACGTAACGACATTTGCAGTAGAGTAATCAAAATCTTTCACCCATTGGCAATCTGTCTCGATGGAAACAGTAGCTTTTTCAACAGGGTTTTCAACAGAATAAGAGATTTCATAATTACCTCCATCAATTCCTATCTCTATAATAGGATTTGAGATTGTTACAACCGGAGTCTTCTGAGGTTCCGGTTCAGGGGCCGGCTTGTTTTTGTTACAAGATGCAGACAGGAACGCCACTGCGGCGATTGTCATTACGAGTGAAAAAAAGCGTTTCATATTGCTGTGCATTAGTTAGATTTTGTATGCAAAGTTAAATATGGCAATAATGAAAATGCAAATTCACTTTTTACCATTCAGGCAATTTTGTCCTTTTGGGAAATAGAAGATCTAAATTGCGATGGTGAGAAACCTGTAGCTGCTGAGAATAATCTGTAAAATGTTGACATTGAGCCAAATCCTAAATCGTCAACTATTGCTTTCATAGGAACGTCATTATCCTTTTCAGAGAGAATCTTTATAGCCTCCTCTATTCTGAATGTATTGATGTAGGCCAAAAACGACATATCTGTATACTTGTTGATAATGTTGGTGAGATATGTTCTGTTGGTGGAGAGCATGGATGCCACCTTATCTCTGGTAAGATTCTTTTCTCTGTAGATACGATCGTCCCTCATCAGTTTTTCAAGTGCGCTAAAGAGTTCCCCCATCTTTTTGTCAGCGATAGAAGATCGGCTATTATTAGATAGATCGGTCTCTTCCTCTGTCTGTGTCTGGGTCACTGTCTCACTCTCAGTCACAACATCACTCTTAGTCTCGATGTCTCCTTTTATAATTTGATGGATAGAAATAAACCTCTCTCTCTTTTCAGAAAGCATCCTTAAGAGTTCTTTCTCTCTTTTCTTATAATAGATACGCACCAGTAATCCCACTGTCAAGAGGAAGAGTGTTATGGCAATCACAATGATAGTTGCCCTCTTTTTGATGATGACAGATTCTACCTCTTTATCTTTCACCTCCTTTTCATACTTGTCCCTCGCGTATGAAAATTTCATATCTGCAACATCTCTTTCTACCTTGTAGTTGAAGATACTATCTACATCGTGACGATAGAGAGAGGCATAATAATTGAATTTTTCACTATCATTCATCAAGGAACACACATTGGCAGCAGCCTGATAAAGCAAATACCTATTGATAGAGTTAACATTAGTAGTGGAATTCTCAATTCCCTCCTCTAACAGCTTAAGTGCATTGAGGTAATCCCCTTCTGACGTATACCACTTACCATAACTCAAGAATAGTTCGAGATTGGTAAAACGGTTCTCTGCAGTAACCTCCACAAGTGCCTTATCATAATAACTCTTAGCTTCTGCTCTGTTGCCCATGCTGAAAAGGATATCTCCGTAAAGAGTATTTACCTCCCCGTCATCTTTAAATTCATGATAATACTCATAAGCTATCCGGACATATTCGAGAGCTTTGTCATAATCCTTCAGAATATAGTACATGTGGGCCATTCCCAAGGCTCCTGAATATATCATGTAGATATTATCGGTGCTAACACCTTTATCATACACTGTACGGGCATATTCAAGACCATCCGGATCCCTTCTGACATAATATGCTACGGTCAGGTTATAGTTTAGTATTGTTGATAAAGTATCATTCTTTAGCAGATCAGAATACTTCAATCCCTGAAGGAAATGGTAAATAGCGCCCTTACCACCAACACTACTATATAAATCATTAATTCCCAAAGCATTATGCATTGTAGCCAATGCCCAGTAGTCTCTTTGTTCGACAGCCAAATCATATACCTTGTCAAAATAGAATTTCATAGAGTCAGGCTGTGGTGGACTCAAGTAGGCATATCCTTGTCCCTGATAGACCAAAGAGGCTATATAATGCAGCGGATATAACTCTGGGTCTGAAAGTTTTTCAAGTCTCCTTGCATATACCATCCCTGTGTCGTAGTTTTTAAGCATAAAGAATGTGCGCGTCGAATCCCTAAGACCGACAAGCCTGAACTCTGTTGACTCATCCGTATGCCGGCAACCAATGGAGAGGGTCAGGAATAGGAGTGAGACAGCAATAAGTACTGCTCTGAGACGAGATACTGTCATAAATGTTAAGTGACCGGCCAATATTATGACCGGCCACTTGGTAATTTATTTATAAAGCGATTTTTCTTATTTGAAAGATTCGATATCCTCCGGACAGAAGTCTGCGATGTACTGATATCTTTCCATGTTCCATGCAGCTGCCTTCGCTGTATAGATTCGCGCTGAAGCAACAAAGTCTTCTGATTTAGCAGCATCGAATATGAGAAGATAGGACATAATAATATGTGCTGCCATCTCTACAAGTCTGCGTGCGTGGAAATCTATATACGAAGCATCTTTTGAAGTCACCAGTGCACATGCCTGTTCGAACTGCTCTGTCATGGCAACGAGTTTTGCCTTCTGAGCTGCAAAACGAGGATCCACTTCAATCTGTTCATATTCGCGAATCTTGGCAAGGTAAGCTCCTGTAGTCACATATCTGATGGCTGCAACAGTCTGAAGCTGTGATGTACCTTCATATATGGTGGTGATACGGGCATCACGATATATTCTCTCTACGGGATATTCTTTCATAAATCCTGAACCTCCGTGGATCTGGATTGCATCGTAAGCATTCTGGTTACAGTATTCACTTGCCATCATCTTGAGTACAGGAGTGAACATATCTGCCCACTTAGAGTAGAGTTTGAACTCTTTTCTCTCTTCAGGTGTAAGGTTTCTCTCCTGAGAGATGAGTGAATATGCCTTGTACACATCAACGAAACGAGTAGTTTCATAAAGGATTGCACGCGAAGCCTGGAGCTTTGCTTTCATTACGCCAAGCATTTCATACACAGCAGGGAAATCGATAATGGCCTTTCCGAACTGACGGCGTTCCTGAGCATATTTGTATGCTTCGCGGTATGCAGCTTCTGATATACCTACAGACTGCGCACCTACACCGAGTCGTGCTCCGTTCATCAAGGACATAACATATTTGATAAGACCAAGCTTGCGTTCACCTACCAATTTTGCGGGAGCATTCTTGAATACAAGTTCGCATGTGGGAGATCCCTTGATACCGAGCTTGTTCTCAATACGGCGCACTGTCACACCACCCCATCTCTGATCGTGTACAAAGTAAGAGAGACCACGTCCATCCTTGGTTCCCTCCTCACTGCGTGCCAGCACGAGTTTAATCTGCGCATCACCGTTGGTGATAAAACGTTTCACTCCGTTGAGAAGCCACATTCCCCTCTCTTCGCACCATTCTGCCTTTAGCATTACTGCCTGAAGGTCACTGCCGGCATCAGGTTCAGTAAGGTCCATCGAGCAGGTCTCCCCTGCATTGATTCTGGGAAGAAACTCCTCCTTCAGCTCTTCAGAACCGAATTCATGGATAGTCTCAGCACAGTCCTGAAGACCCCATATATTTGCAAAACCGGCATCTGCACGTGCTATGAGTTCCGCCGACATAACATAAGGAACCATTGAGAAGTTAAGACCACCGTACTGACGGGGAAGTGACATTCCATAAACACCTGCCTGAGTAAGGACGCGCTGGTTTTCGGCTGTTCCTGCAGCATAAGTAACACGGCCTCCTTCACATACAGGACCATCATGGTCTACCTGTTCGGCATTGGGTGCGAGAGTTTCACCGCAGATCTCTCCGATGATTTCCATCACTTTGTCGTAGGAATCGATAGCATCGTCAACATCTGATGGTGCATAGTCAAACTGACCATAATCCCTGAAATTCTGCTCTTTCAGCTCAACAATCTTCTTCATCAAAGGATGAGAGAAGACGAATTTCAAATCACTGTTATCTGTATAGAAGTTTGCCATATTATTTACTGTTTTGTTTGTAAGATTTGATGAATGCAGGGATAACCTCATTCAAATCACCGACGATAGCATAATCCGCTATCTTGTGGATAGGAGCTTCCGGGTCATTGTTAATCGATATGATCATCGCTGACTGATCCATGCCTGCAGTATGCTGGATCTGTCCTGAAATACCACAAGAGATAAAGAGCTTGGGTCTTACAGTTACACCTGTCTGACCGATCTGACGCGCATGGTCAGCAAATCCTGCATCAACTGCAGCACGTGAAGCACCCACTTCTGCTCCGAGGGTCTTCGCCAGTTCAAAGATAAGATTGAAATTTTCGCGACTTCCTACACCGAAACCTCCTGCTACAATAATCTGAGCCCCTTTTATGTCAATTTTCCTATCTTCGATTTCGCGTGAAACGATTTCAACTCCAAGGTCAGAATCCTTTACAACGGAATTCACATCTATCCTTTCGATCTTTCCTGCTACGGGAGTTGCAAGCGGTTCTTTCTTCATGACACCCTCTCTTACTGTTGCCATCTGAGGACGATGCTCGGGGTTTACGATAGTAGCGATAATATTTCCTCCGAACGCAGGCCTGATCTGGTAAAGAAGGTTGTCGTAATGTTTCTCCTTATCCTGGTGATCACCTATTACCAATGAGGTACAGTCTGCTGTAAGACCGCTATGCAGAGCACTTGAAACACGGGGAGCAAGGTCTCTTCCCACACAAGTCGCACCAAAAAGAGCAATCTGGGGTTTCTGTTCCCTGAAAAGCGAGATGGTAATCGCTGCGTAAGGGAGTGTTCTGAAGAATTCAAGGCGGCTGTCATCTGCAAGATGGACGGTAGACGCACCGTATTTATAGAGTTCTTCAGCAAGATTTTCGACATTATAACCGATCAGCAGAGCCTCTACCTGACATCCGAGGACTCCGGCCAGTTCTCTGGCTTTGGTCATCAGTTCCAGACTGACATCACACAAACGGCCGTTATCTGTTTCACAAAAAACTATGATATTATTCATTTCCTTTCATTTTAGATGTTATAGACTTAGCCGATGGTGTGACTTGCAAGAAGTTCATTTACCAACGTATCAATTTCAGCGTAAGAAGAACCTAAAACTTTGGATTCCTTTGCCTGAAGAATAATGTTCTCTACCTTCTTAACTTTGGTAGGAGAACCAGCCATACCATATCCGCTCTCTTCTCCGCCTATTTCATTGAATCCCCATTCGGGAATTACGTATGCGCCTGCATGTTCTGCCCCTGCCAGTTCTGTCGCAGTGGCGGCATGTTTATATCTCATTATATTTTTAGCATGACGAGGTCTACAAGCAGCTGCGGTGGCTGTCACCGTAATAAGGAGAGGAAGTGGCGATGAGACAGTTTCAACACCTCTTTCGAGTCTTCTTCTTACTACTGCCTTTTCCTTACTAATTTCGAGTATCTCTTCTGCATAAGTAACTTGAGGCCAGCCGAGCTTTTCAGCAACCTGGGGACCTACCTGAGCAGTATCACCATCGATCGCCTGACGACCGGCTATTATCATATCGGGATTGATTTTCTTTACTGCCTGTGCAAGTGCATAAGATGTAGCAAGAGTATCTGCTCCGGCAAATTTTCTATCAGTCAGAAGAACACCGCCATCAGCACCTCTGAAAAGACCTTCACGGACAATATCTGCAGCCCTTCCGGGTCCCATTGTGAGGAGGAAAATCTCTACATCTTTAAGCGAATCCTTTATTCTGAGGGCCTGCTCGAGAGCATTCATATCCTCAGGGTTGAAGATTGCAGGTAATGCTGAACGGTTTACTGTACCGTCCTCTTTCATAGCATCTTTACCGACATTTCTGGTGTCAGGAACCTGCTTTGCCAAAACAACGATTTTCAGTTTAGTACTCATATTCAATATTATTGATAACCGAGCAAATGTAGAAATTATTTTTTAATAAACAAAAAACCGCCTCAGAGATAGCTCTGAAGCGGCAATATTTAGCGACGAAATAATTTTTCGATTACTTCACGCATTTTTCATTATCGCAGGTAGAACAGTCACCATTGCAAGTATCTTCACTCTTTTTGCATTTGCCATCTTTGCAATGTCCGTCTTTGCACTGACCATCTTTGCATTTGCCATCTTTGCAATGTCCGTCTTTGCATTTGCCATCCTTGCACTGACCGTCTTTACAATGTCCGTCTTTGCATTTGCCATCCTTGCACTGACCGTCTTTACATTTGCCATCCTTGCACTGACCGTCCTTACATTTGCCATCTTTGCAATGTCCGTCTTTGCACTGACTATCTTTACATTTGCCATCTTTGCAATGTCCATCTTTGCACTGACCATCTTTGCATTTGCCATCTTTGCAATGTCCATCTTTGCACTGACCATCTTTGCACTGACTATCTTTACATTTGCCATCCTTACACTGACCATCTTTGCACTGAATGTTTTTTTCTCCGCTCACCGCGAATCCGAGCTTTTCGATAGCAGATGCAATCTTACTCTTGTTGGTCTTTCTGACATCAAACTTCACCCAGACTGTCTGGGCATTCATATCTACCTTAATATCCTTGATACCTTTTTCAAAAGGAAGAGACTCTTCGATCTTCTTCACACATGAGGGGCAATCGATAGCAACGGAGAAAGTCACCTCTTCGATATTTTTGTTTTTGTTTGATTTCTGGGCATTAGCCTGGAACGAGAACAACAGCATTGCAGCTGTCGCAATTGCAATAAAACGTTTCATTTTCTTAATTTTTAATTTGACATAATATTATTTCCATAAAGTAAGCCTCATACCTGCATATACTTTTATTCCCATAAGGGGACCATAAATGACAGAGGCATTAAAATCAGGGTGATAAGGGTCATCAGCACTGATTATGGGGTTCTTCTGACGGTAATTGGTCAGGTTTTCAGCACCCACATAGACATCTATTCCTTTGAATTTTCTGGTAACCTGAAGGAAAAGAACGGGATAGACAGGGCTTTCGTTGCTCTCTCCGGGTTTGACAGCAAAATCGGGAATGCGGGAAGGACCATTCAACTGAGCTGTGAAGTCAAAAGTCCAGATATTCATTCTGGTGGCATACTGGAGATTGAGTACCCCCTTGTATCTGCTAACAAGAGGTCTTTCAACCAGATGGTACTGATTAACTGTACCGGGAACTTTCTGACTTACCTTAGAATCTGTATATCTGAAAGTGGCCAGGATGGTAAACCTTTCAAAAGGCTCGATTGAAAAATCTGCCTGATAAGTATTGGTGTATGAAGGGCCGTTGAGATTATATATAGATACCCTATTTGAGTCATACTCCTGGTCAACAATTATCTGGTTGGTGAAATCACTCCTGAAGTAGTCGAAGCTCAAATAACAGTTGTCGTTGTATCCGATAGGAATGTAGCCGGTAATATTACCTCCGTATGTCCATGCACTCTCCATTGTAAGATTATTGTCAATAGAGATCTCCCTGTTGGTGGACATCATCCCGAGGTTATCGGCAACTACATTGGGAGTTCTCGTTCCACGACCACCCTGAGCCCTAACCACAAGCCAATCGACAGGCGACCATTTAAGGTTTGCCCTTGGAGAGAGACGGAGCCCGTAACGGTTATGGTAATCGAGACTAAGATCAGCCACCGCAGAGAAAGTTTCGCCAAGAGTGTATGTATACTCACCATATACACCGATAGAGTTTTCAGGACGTGAAAGGTCGTGAACTTTCTCGGCAACAGGTCTTATATCAGATGAAGAGGTCAAATCGAAGAATCTGTCAGTAAGAATTTCGTTGTAACTATCAAAGAAATCCCTTACTCCGAAGCTGAATCTGTGGGAATCATTGGGAATACCCTGATAGATTATATTGAGAAATCCGGAATTCTGCTTGCCGAAGTAGTTTTTCATTCCAAAGTAAGAATCCATCTGATAGTAAGAGTAATCGGCTACCACAGCAATATTGTGTGAATTATCCTCATTTAGAGGAAAACCTGCTTTAATATAACCATTGATACCTTTATTTACTATATCTGTACCCCAAGGAAGTGTCAGGTCTTTACCAAGAGACTCCCTCATCGAGTGTTTGAAGTTCATCTGTCCTCCTACCCTCTGGTCATACAATGCCTTGATTCCCATACGTACCTGTATGCCGCTCTGGTCGTAATAGAGCCACCTATTGGCAAAATTGAACTGCATTGATGTAGGATCATCCCTGAAGCCGTCACCATTACCGTCGTGAGGCATCTGTTCAGCAGATATATGACCAAGAATGACAGTGCTCCACTTGGGTGAGAGCTGGAGTGAAGAAGCGACATTGGCCTCCGCTCTCAAAGAACTACTTAAGAAGAGGTTAAGGAAGAAAGGCTTTTCATCCGTAGGCTTCCTATGCTCCATGTTGATCTGGCCGGTCAAAGACTCAACACCATTAATTACTGAAGAGGGGCCCTTTGCTATCTGTATGCTTTCAAGCCACATTCCCGGAATATAAGAGAGGCCGAAAGGGGCTGAAATTCCCCTCATGACAGGTCTGTTTTCATCAAGCATTGTAGTATAGATACCAGATAAACCCAGAAGCCTGATCTGCCTTGCTCCGGTTACCGCATCTGAATAACCCACTGTCACAGAAGCTGAATTTTCAAAACTTTCAGCAAGGTTACAACAAGCCATCTTGCACAGCCCGGCAGCAGATATTACCTCAGTCTTTACAGCAGTGGTTCTGGAGAGATAGTTTGCGTCATCTTTTGCTACCACCATGGCAGCATCGAGTACATTTTCACTTTGGAGATTGAATACTACTTCAGTAGTCCCTTCCGGTACGACAAGAGTGTCGCGTACAAAGCCAAGGGCAGCAGCCACCAGGTGAAGATCCCCTTGATGGCGTCTAATGGAAAAATTACCATCCTCATCAGAATCTTGATATGAATTAGATTCTATCCAATAGACGGTTGCAAATGCAATAGGCTCGGTCTTGCCATCCAAACCGATAGACAAGACCTTGCCTTTCACATTTTTGTTGTTATCCGCCACCTCAGCGGCAACAACAGGTATAGAGAGCAACAATGATGCAAAGATAATAAAAAGATTTCTCATAAATGTTCGCGTTTTTATGTAATTTAGGTAAATAAATTGAAAATCAAGCTGAAGATATTCCAATCAGTACCCTATACGCGAAGCTCGGATGTAATGTCAAGAACACCCTCTGATGGATACTCAGGGGCAAATGACTCTAAGTCAAGTTCATGAAAAAAGAGGGGCGGAACAATACTTAAAGTAATCTCTTGTGCTGGAAGATGAGGCACTGATGATGTAAATGAGATAACAGATGATTCGATTTCCACCACGAAAAACTCTGTTCCGCAACATTCGTGGTTATGGTTATGGGCAGTTATACTCTCTCCCTCCCACTCAATATCACACTCATCTGATTCCGAATAGTCATGTCCGCAGGTATGAGTATCCCCCGCAATGCACTGAAGGGGAATGAGAAGCTCATCTATACCGCAACAGAAGCAGTGGTGGACTGCCAGACCTGTTGTAGCTACGATATAGAGCAACAAGACAAATGATGTTGTAAGCCTCTTTAACATATAATATACCTTCTGCGGGCGAAAGTAATAATAAATTTCGTAGCTTTGCAAAAATATTTTAAAAAATATCAGACAATGAAATTTTTAAGAACTCTATTAGGTGCATTCGTCGGCACCTTTCTGGCACTCGGATTATGCCTTATCATCCTCTTCGGAATGATGGGATCCATGATTTCCTCCGGCGATGAAGCAATCAAGGTAGAACCAGGCACTATCCTTAAAATAGATTTGGGTGACCAAATCGGAGAACAAACTAATGAAGAGAACTTCGATCTGAGCTCCATACTCCCTTCATTCATTTCGTCAAATGCAGAACCATCCACAATAGGTATCCTTAGAGCTGTAGAGGCTATAGATGCAGCAGCTGAAGATCCTGACATCAAGTTCATATATATCACCAATTGCATCAATTCTAGTAACCTTTCATACTTCGAAGAAATCCGTGATGCACTCAAGAGATTCCGCCAGAGCGGCAAATCCGTAATAGCATACGGTGAAAATTTCTCAAGGGGTGGTTATTACCTTGCATCTGTGGCTGACAAGATTTACGCTGACCCCTTCGGCAGCAGTAACATTGTAGGTATGTCTACAAACATCATGTACCTGAAAGATATTCTTGACATCGCAGGTGTCGAAATGCAGCTTATCAGACATGGTAAATATAAATCTGCCGGTGAGGCCTACATAGCCAACGACATCAGCAAAGCTAACTACGAGCAGAACTTCGCAATGCTCTCTTCACTTTGGAACACAATCCAGACTGACATCTGTGAATCGAGAGGTATCTCATCCGATAAGTTCGATGCACTGGTCAGAGATCTGAAACTTCTTTCAACTGAGAATCTCAAAGAGTACGGACTCGTAGACGAGCTGGCCACATCTGATCAGATGACGGAGAAACTCGTCGCTCTTTGCGGAGTTGAAAAGGAGGAAGATCTTAAGTTCATTAGCCTGGGCAAGTATTCTAAAGTTGCCCATAAACCCAACTACAAGGCAAAAGAGAAGATTGCCATCATCTATGCGGATGGCCAGATCAACTATGACGGTGACGGAATCACAGCAGAAGAATTCGTGCCCATAATTTCTAAAATAAGAAAAGACGATGACGTCAAGGCGGTGATACTCAGGGTCAACTCTCCCGGAGGAGCAGTCCAGCCTGCTGAACAGATTCGACAGGAGCTCCAGCTCCTCAGAGAGGAGAAACCTCTCTACGTATCATACGGCACCATGGCAGCCTCAGGCGGATATTGGATCTCTGCACAGTCTGAAAAAATATTCTCGAACAAGACTACCCTCACAGGTTCAATAGGAGTATTCAGCTTGATACCTTGTGCTGAAAAAGGTTTCAAAAAGAACCTTCATGTCAACCCTGTTACTGTCAAGACACACCCACACTCTGATATGGGAAGCATATACCGAGCCCTTGACAATACTGAAAAGGATGCCTTCCAGGGACAGGTTGAAGATATCTACGACAAGTTTATCAATGTGGTATCCAGCGGACGAGATATCACCCCAGAAAGAGTGGATGAAATCGCTCAAGGCAGAGTATGGTCCGGAGCCGAAGCCCTGGAGATCAATCTTGTCAATGAAATAGGCGGACTGAAAGATGTTCTCGAATATGCAGCAAGTGCAAATGATCTGGATAACTACAGAGTTGTGGAATATCCACAGAAAAAGAATTCTACTGAAAAGCTGCTCTCATCAATAAGCAACTCAGGAAGCGTTCTCAATACTATCTCAGATCCCGAAGCAATGGTTGAGAAATTCATCGAAATGGTTAAAGGAGAAAAGGGAATCTATGCAAGAATCCCCTACTTCTACTTTTTCGAATAACATCTCCACTCGACAATAATAAAACCCCGAAGGTCACTCAAAAGACTTTCGGGGTTTACTTTTATTTCCATTTCAGAAGCTGCGGCCCTTGAGAATCATTCGTATAACAAAGATATTCGCACCCGGCTGACCAATCTCCAAGAATAAATAGTCTGAGCCTATGGCCGAGCATCACCGAACCTGGAATGTGGTAATGGCCGAAAACGGCATAATCTGCATCTTTTGCCGATTCATCCTTCATAAGGTAAGATGCAATAGGAAGAGAGGCTATCTCTGGAGCCTCATACAGTCCTGCCTTCATGCTTCTGGAATGTGCTGACCACCTGAAACCGGCCCACATCGCCCAGCGTGGATGTATGGTTCCGAAAAGAGTCTGAAGCACAGGGTTTCGGAAAAGCCAACGCAGAAATCGGAATGAGGCATCTGTCTTGCCCAGACCATCTCCATGACCGACTATGAATTTCTTGTCAAAAAGAGTGAGTGTACAAGTACTCTCTATCACCTGTGCCCCTATCTCGCTCTGAAAGTAGTCATAAAGCCATATATCGTGATTACCCTTCGCAAAATAAATCTTGACGCCACTGTCACTAAGACGGGCAAGAGCCCCAAGCACTCTGGTGTAACCTCGTGGAATGACATACTTATATTCATACCAGAAGTCAAAAATATCACCTAACAGAAAGAGAGCGGCTCCGTCTGTACTGACACGCTCCTCCAAAAAGGAGAGGAATCTCTTTTCAACCTCTTTGCCATCAGGAGCGTAAGGCCTCAGATGAACATCAGAGACAAAATATATACTGTTCTCTATCCGAGCCATTCAATTATAACACAAGCAACGGCTGCGAATAGACAATAAAGGGAGAACCAGTGCAGTTTGGCCTTTCTCACAATATTGATCATCCATCTGCAGGCAACATAACCGGAAATGAAAGCCGAAACGAATCCAAGAATCAGGGCAAGTGTCGAAATTCCTGATGCAGCGACTGTAAACTCACCGCTGATAAGTTCAAGAAAGGCCTCACCAAGAATAGGAACCAGAACCATCAAGAACGAGAACTGGGCCACTGCACTCTTCTTGACGCCAAGCATAAGACCGGTGGCAATGGTGGTACCGGAGCGGGAAAGCCCTGGCAGGACGGCCACCGACTGTGCAAGCCCTATGATGAATGCATCCAGATAACCGACCTCCCTTCCTTCAGAATCACCCTCTTTTGCCCTCAAAGCAGCCCTATCCGAAAGCTTTTCACCAAGGTATAGAAGGATGGCAGTGAGAACAAGCATGCATCCGACAATCAACAGACCCGAACCGAAAAGACTTGTCACATAATCCTTAAGGAAGAGACCTACTATCATGACAGGAATCATAGATACAGCTATCTTAAAGATATAGTGGGTCTGACTGTTCATCTTGAACTTGAAAAAACCTTTAAGAAGATCCCATATCTCCTTCCTAAATGCAACGATAGTACTCAATACTGTCGCGGCATGAACCGCAACCTCAAATGTAAGATTTTCAGCCTCTACACCGAAGAGAGATCTGAATATGGTAAGGTGTCCGCTGCTGCTCACAGGGAGGAACTCCGTCAGTCCCTGCACCAAACCTAAAAGTACAGCCTGTAATTCTGTCATATCTTATTTTCCTTTTCTTAATATTGCATACACCTCTATGACAAAACCGGCAACAATGAACAGAGGAGCAATATACATCCTCCTTACACTGAAGATAGCTTCGTTGAAAACTTCCCTGTCACCGGATCCCCCTCCGGAAATCAGGAGATACCCGATGGCAATACAGGCAAGCCCGATAAGGATGAAAAGAATACTTTTACGGGGAATAGCAAATTTATCCATATATTTCTAATTTAATAATACAACTGGTCATTATTCAAAGATATCATGTTCCTCACCACAACAGCTGTCGATATCATACAGATAAGGATTCCGAAAAGGATTACAACCCCCATCACTGTGCCGAGCATCATCGCATCGAATATAGTGAACAACTGATAAAATTCATTTTTTACGAAGTGAAGAAACAATAGCAGGAAGAGGTCAGCAATAGCCCCTGATATGAATCCCTGGAAAAAGGCCTGACCGACAAAAGGTTTAGTAATGAAACTCTTGGTCGCCCCTACCAGTCTCATCGTGTGAATGGTAAAACGTTTGGAATAGACATTGAGGCGGACCGTATTGCTTATAAGCACAACAGAGATGAAAAGAAGAAGAAGTACGAATCCACCGGAAATCAGTGCCACCCTTTCGATATTGGCATTGAGAAGATCTACCAGAGACTGCTGATAAACGACATCCTCCACATCCGGGAGGGTACGTATCCACTCTTCTACCACCTTAAGCGAATCTGTCGATATATAATCTGCATCCACTTTAAGTTCAATGGAGACCGGAATCGGATTCACCTCGAAAAGATCGAGAAAATCTTCACCCAACAACTCCTTCATCTGTATAACTCCCTCCTCCTTGGAGATAATCTTGGTATCCTTGATATACCTGCTGCCGATAAAGGCAGGAATCATCCCTTCAGCATCAGTCTCATCAGCCTCCAGCGCAAGTATTGCATTGACTGTTATATTCTCCTTGAAATAATCGGATACAGACCGGGCATTGACAATGACCAGCCCTGCCATTCCGACAAAGAAAAGCACCAGCGAGATACTTATTATAGACGAAAAATAAGACCTCAACAATCTCCTGTACAATATGTTATTTTCCTTTTTACCCATATTTTTTTTGAGAAGATGAGTTTCCAAAGATAGCTATTTTTATATTTTTTATTAGTATATTTGCGAAAATAAATATTTTTGGAAAAATTTCAGTTATGAAAGAGCCTAAAAGAGTATTGTTTGTCAACTCTGAAATTACCCCTTATCTGCCGGAATCACAGATATCGATTGTAGGCAGATACCTTCCACAGGGTATTCAGGAATCGGGCAAGGAAATCAGAACCTTTATGCCGAGATACGGATGTATCAACGAGCGTAGGAATCAGCTGCACGAAGTCATCAGACTCTCTGGAATGAACATGGTTATCAATGATATTGATAGGCCTCTTGTAATTAAGGTTGCATCAATCTCTTCAGCAAGGATGCAGGTCTATTTCATTGACAACGATGACTATTTCCACCGCAAATTCGTTTATGAGGATGCAGATGGACACTTTTTTGACGACAATGACGAAAGGGCTTTCTTCTTCGCAAGGGGAATCCTCGAAACAGTGAAGAAATTAAGATGGAAACCGGACATAATACATTGTCACGGATGGATTTCCCACTTGGTTCCTCTTCTTCTGAAACGTTGCTATAAGAATGACCCGATATTCTCCGACACCAAGGTCATCCTATCATTGTATAATGAATATATGGAACAGCCCTTCGCTACAGACATGAAGGCGAAGATATCGCTTGCAGGAATAAAGGCAAAAGATACTGATATTCTTAAGGAGAACCCCACTGGTATGAAACTTGCACAGTTGGCAGTGCAGTTCTCCGACGGTGTCATTAAGGCTTCAAAGGAGATTGCACCCCAGATGGAAGAGTTCTTGGCAAACAGCGGCCTTCCTATTCTGGAATATATAGAAATAGATCACCCCGCAGGAACATACATCACTGCATACAACAAATTTTACGATAGTATCATAGGAGATGATGAGAATTAGAAAGACATGTGTGGTTGCGTTACTCGTGTTATCAGTTGCGTCACTTAATTCATGCATAGAGAACAACCGTGGAACCGGATCGGGAATGGTATCCGACGATTACATTCTGAAAACAGCAATAAAATCATTTAACCTGTCATTCAGCCAGAGAACCGCAGACTCTACCCAGTCCCCAAACGCGACTCACCTTCTCATAGGAAGCATCAACGATGAAACATTCGGAAATGTCTACTCATCAGGCGCATCTTTCATTGTGCCCTTCTCAGACTCGTCAGACATGGGAAAGACCCGTATTCTGAAAGATGCATACATTAAACTATCTATAGATTCAACCATCTGTATAGAGAACTCTCAAGAGGGGATACATCAGAGTATACGCATTTATGAGATGCTTACCCCTATTGACTCTTCCAAAAGATTCTGCAACTCGCTCAAGCGCGAAGATTACTCAGCTCAGACAATCACCGAAGGTCACCCCATAATATACGGCAAAGGAGAGATCCAGATCAAACTCAAGGACGAGTATGCTGAAAAGCTCCTTGCTACTACCAATGAAGAGTTTGAGGACCTAAACCTCTTCCTTAAAAGAATAAACGGATTCTACATAGAAACTGATTCTCTCCTTGAAGGACAGAAAGGAGGCAGGCTTAACTACCTGAATGTTGGAACATCTGTCATTTACCTTAACTACAACATGACAGATAGCGCCAGAGGAATCTATGGAGTAGACACCACAGAGAGATTCATCTTCGGCTACTCCACTGCATTCAACTTTTTCAGGACAGGGGCATCGCATCTGGTTAAGGAGAGAGCTACAGATTTGCTCTACATCGAGAGTCTCTCCGGTATAAAGCCTCACATCTGTGCCATGGATCTGAAGAACATGTTCGAACAGTGGATAGAGAAGGAGGGTCTTAATGACAATACTGCTATAATACTCTCACGCGCAGAGATACGCCTTCCCTATGAAATGCCTGCAAATAGCGATGATTTCGATAAATTTCAGCCAAAGCTCATATACCCTTTCACCAGAGATAGTAAGGCTGAATCAGACTCTCTGAAGCAGTATTTTCCGCTGCCCGAGGTCCATTACGCTGCGAATAAAGGAGGAGTGAACAGATCTCTTAAATACTACTCTTTGGATATAACAAGTTACTGTCAGAGTCTCATAGACATGGAGGTTGCTGAAATAACACCCGCACTCGACTTATGGCTAGCCCCGATGGAGGGTTACATTGAGAGCAACGGAGCCACATCCTATTTCATGGATAACAGAAACTTCAAAAGAGGATTTCTCAACGGACCTGAAGCTGAAAGGAAGCCAGAATTGATCCTGACCTACACTCTAATGCCGAAATAGTGATTAGAATTTTTTGAAAACAATACAGCAGTTGTGACCTCCAAATCCGAAAGTATTGTTTAAGGCAACACTCACCTCTCTCCTGCAAGGTTCATTTAAGGTGAGATTAATGTTTGGATCGATTTCAGGATCCGGATTTCTGTGATTGATTGTCGGAGGAACAATGGATGAATTGATTGCATGCACACATGCCAGCGCCTCAACTGCACCAGCTGCACCGAGAAGGTGTCCGTGCATTGATTTAGTAGAGCTGATATTGAGCTTGTAAGCATGCTGACCGAAAAGCGTCTTTACAGCATTAATTTCTGCTACATCACCAAGAGGGGTAGATGTTCCATGGACATTTATATAGTCAACAGCAGATTTGTCAATACCTGCATCTTCAAGTGCAAGTCGCATAACCTTGGCTGCCCCTGAGCCGTCAGGCAGAGGTGCGGTAATGTGGTGAGCATCTGCATTCATAGCTGCACCGGCGACTTCAGCATATATTTTGGCTCCTCTGGCCTTTGCATGTTCATACTCCTCGAAAATGAGAATTGCAGAACCCTCTCCCATCACGAATCCGTCTCTGGTCGCATCAAAAGGACGAGAGGCAGTCATATACTCATCGTTTTTGGTCGAGAGTGCCTTTGCTGAGTTGAATCCGCCTATAGAAGGGGGAGCTATAGGAGCCTCTGCACCACCTGTAATCATTATGTCGGCTTTACCGTTACGGATAAGTTCCAGTGAATCCGCCATTGCATGCGAGGATGATGCACACGCTGAAGTGGTGGTGTAATTCGGGCCCGCAAAACCATATTTGATAGATATCAGACCGGGGCCCATATCAGATATCATTTTTGTAATCAAAAAAGGACTGAAGCGAGGGAGGTAACCTCCTTCGCTAAAGTCCGAAATTTCTTCGGTAAGGCTACCGATTCCGCCTATACCAGAACCTAAAACGACTCCTATCCTATCAAGGTTCTCATTTTCGAGATCCAATCCGGAGTCCTCTATAGCCTGTGCTGCAGCTGCCATAGCAAACTGAGCATATTTGTCTATTCTGCGTGATTCCCTACGGTCTATACCGAACGAAGCGGGATCAAAATTCTGGACAGTACAAGCGAATTTTGTTTTAAAGTGAGTAGTGTCAAAATAGTCAATCAACCGCGCACCACTGACACCGGAATCCAGATTGTCAAAAAACTCAGAAACTGAATTGCCCAAAGGGTTGATGGTACCCAAACCGGTAATAACTACTCTTCTTCTACTCATAATCAAATCTATTTGGTGTGCTCTTCGATATATTTGATTGCATCACCTACTGTTGAAATCTTTTCAGCAGCATCATCAGGAATTTCGACATTGAACTTCTTTTCGAATTCCATAATCAATTCAACTGTGTCAAGAGAGTCTGCTCCGAGATCATTGGTGAATGAAGCTTCAGGAGTAACTTCGCTTTCGTCAACTCCGAGTTTGTTAACGATGATGGCTTTTACATCTGATACAATATCTGCCATGGTTTAAAATCTTAGTTAATTAATGTTAATTAGTAATTAAAGCGCAAAACAACGAATAATTTTTGAAAAAGTAAAATTTTTATGCAAATTTGCATAGATATAGACTTAAAACTTCTAATCGATGGAAAAGAGAAAAATCATTATATTTGCCTCTGGTTCAGGTAGTAATGCAGAAAACTTTGTAAACTTTTCAAGAACTGAAGAATCTCTCTTCGAAGTAGTATCAATTTTGTGTAACAAGCCCGATGCTTATGTTCTCCGCAGGGCGGAAAGACTTGGAATTCCCTCTATAATATTCACATCGGCACAGCTTAAAAATAATCTCATTACAGTCGAGGGCAAAGAGGTTCCATTCACCGGATACCTCAAGGAATCTGGAGCGGACATCCTGATTCTTGCAGGTTTTCTTCTGAAAATCCCCGATTACATGATTGAAGAGTACTCTGGAAGAATTATCAACGTCCACCCTGCCCTCCTGCCCGCTTACGGTGGAAAAGGGATGTACGGTGAGCATGTTCATGAGGCGGTGATAGCTGCAGGTGAAAAGAGATCAGGTATCACTATCCACATTGTCGACAACAAATATGACCACGGAGCTCACCTCAGACAGTATGAGTGCGAAGTCAGAGAGGATGATACGCCGGAGACTCTTGCTGCACGCATCCACTCACTTGAGTCAAATTACCCTTCAGTAGTAAACGATTATATTAAAGAGACAGTAAGATGAAACGCATAATAAGATCACTGGCCATAGCTGCCTTAATCCTGGCATCATTCTCATGCAAAGAGAGAGAGGGTGCTGCAGATTACAACACCATTCCTCTGCCTCAATCAATAAGTGTCACACCAAGAGGCTGTTTTACACTCGACTCCAAAACTGCCATAATAACAGCAGAGCAGACCCAGGAGCTGCAAAGAAACGCACGCTTCCTGAAGGAATACATCTGCACATCGACATCCATCAAGACTTCAGAATCCTGTACTGCCAACAGTATAGAAATATGCATAAATCCTGAAAGATTCGAAGATTCAGACTCCAGGGAGGCATACCTGATAGAGATTACAACGGAGAAGATTACCATTACAGGAGCCTCAGGGGCAGGGCTTTTCCAAGGAATCCAGACATTTAGAAAATCCCTTCCGGCAGAGCCCCTCAAGCGTGTAATTCTGCCATGCGCCACCATATACAACGCGCCTCGATTCAGCTATCGCGGAGCCCATCTTGATGTTGCAAGGCACTTTTTCACAGTAGATTCAATAAAACGATTTATTGATATTCTGGCACTTCACCAGATAAACAATTTCCACTGGCATCTCACAGATGACCAGGGGTGGAGAATAGAGATAAAGAGATACCCCAAACTCATAGAGGTCTCTTCGAAGAGAGAGAGGACTGTAATAGGCGACAACACACAGGAGTATGACTCAGTACCCCATGGAGGATACTACACACAGGAAGAAGCAGCTGAGGTAGTACGCTATGCAGCAGAAAGGTACATTAATGTAATACCCGAAATTGATATGCCTGGTCACACCAGGTCAGCATTGGCCGCATATCCTGAACTTGGATGCACCGGTGGCCCATACACAGTCTGGGACAGATGGGGTGTAACAGAAGAGGTTCTTTGCCCGGGAAAGGATCTTTCACTGGAATTTGCAACGAATGTATTGGAGGAGATTCTTCAGATATTTCCTTCAAAATTGATCCATATAGGAGGAGATGAATGTCCCAAGACCAGATGGGCGCAGTGTCCCGACTGCCGCCGCAGAATGGAAGAAGAGGGCCTTAAGACAGACGAAAAGCACACAGATTGCGAATATCTCCAAAGTTGGTTCATCACCCGCCTTGAAGAGTACCTGAACTCCAAGGGAAGGGATATGATCGGCTGGGACGAGACCCTCGAAGGCGGACTTGCTCCCAATGCTATTGTCCATTCATGGCAGGGCGTGAGCGGTGGTATTGCTGCAGCAAAAAGCGGACATAGGGCAATTATGTCTCCACAAGGTTTCCTCTACTTCAATGCCTGCCAAAGCCATGACACCAAGTCGGAACCCATAGCAAACGCCGGTATTATTACGCTCGACAAGTGCTATAGCTATGAACCTATAGACCCTTCACTTACTCCTGAAGAGGCAAAATTCATAATAGGCGTACAGGCTAACCTCTGGACAGAGCTTATTACCACTTTCAAACACGCAGAATATATGGAACTTCCCAGACTCGCTGCTCTGAGTGAGATTCAGTGGATGTCCCCTGACAGAAAAGATTTCAAGGAATTCACACGCAGGCTTCCCCGTCTGATGAGTCTCTACGACAGATTGGGTTACAGATATGCAACGCACATATTCGACCCAGTTGCCACTATTACTGCAGATACCACGGACAATACCGTATCGGTATCAATCTACACCATCGACGACGCCCCCATCTACTATACACTGAACGGCAAAAAGCCCTCTGTTTCAGACAGTCAGTATACCGGTCCGCTATCTATATCTGATGAATCTGTCCTGAAGGCAGTTGCAATAAGAGGAGGAAAGAGAAGCAGGACAGTTGGCGATTCGATACACTTCAACAAAGCGACCGGACGTCCCATCAGAAGTATAAATCCCACCAACAGGAACTTCACCTTCAAAGGCATAACCACACTTGTGGATGGCGTTCATGGTGACGGAAATTACAAGACTGGAAAGTGGATAGCATGGTACAGAAACAACATGGATGTAACCATAGACTTGGGTTCTAATGAATCTGTTTCAGAGGTCACTATTAACTTCTGCGTAGAAAAAGGAGACTGGATATTCGATGCCCGTGAGATAGAGGTCCTCACATCTACCGATGGAAAAGAGTTCTCCAGTTTCGGTTCGCTCAAGAGTGCTCCGATGCAGGAGAGCGACAGGAACGGGGTCTATACACATACATTTACATCTGATAGCTGCAATGCAAGATATGTAAGGATAATCGCTGTTCCAGAGAATACTATTCCGGAATGGCATCCTGGTGCAGGTTATCCCGGATTTATCTTCGTAGACGAAATAATCGTGAAGTAATGGAGAGATTACAGTAGTGGAGAGATTACCGCCTTCTCCGGAAGGCGGCTACCCACTTGAGAGGCTTTCGCTCATCTATCTCGCGAAGTATCTCATCCATATATCCATTGAAGTAGTGATTTGTGAATGTGAATCTGGGGAAGTTGAGAGCAGGTGTCAGCCCGGCCCTTCTGGATGCTCTTACAGACCCTTTGAAGATATCGTATCGACTTTTATACTGTTCCTCTTTCATCCAGTTGAAATCCTTGAGGAACTTCTTCTCTTGGGTCAAATCATATACCGGAAACACATCACTCTTTATATTCTCATAATATCTCATCCTCTGAAGGTAACCATCTGAAAACTGCGCTGTCATCATTCTGCACTCTTTCTGGTTCATAGTGCTTATTACACTATCTTCCTCAGAGAGGAATATTATCATACTCACACCACCGATTGCATCAAATCTTCTGAGGGCCTCTCCTTCGAAATAGCCAATCATCTCGGGTGATTTGATCTGATGATAATGCATTCCATCTTCACCATCTGATATGACAAAGGCATTGGATAGCATAAAGCCTTTATCCAGAGTCTGGTCCTTGATAAGAAACTGCATACTGTCCGCAGTTACCTGGTTGATGTCATCATACCAGATCACCGGATCCTTAAAAAGACGTGCTATAGAGTCAATCGAGCAGAAGAGCAATGAGTCACATCTTACCTGTAGCCCCTTTTTGTATATTTTCACGTTGTTGTAAAGCTGGGCAAACTTTACTGTGGTAGTATCAAGCGGAGGCTCAGGCTCGGGGATAATTATGCTATCCTTGACACTCTTGAGCCTATTGGCAACCGAATCTGTCACTGATCCCGAATCTGCCGGTGCAATAGAGGCATCCTTCAACAAATCAGGACGTTTCTTATCGAGGAGTAAAGTATCAGGAAGAGTCGCTGCCAAAGAGTCAGATGAAAGAACAGTAGAATCTGGAAGCTGGCTAAGCGAGTCAGGGAGAGCTACTAATAATGAATCTGATGGTGGAATCCCCAGAGAATCAGGTGTACTTGTTAACAATGAGTCTGTTGGAGTTACAGTAGAATCGGCTGCAAGAGAATCAGGAGGTGCTGCGATTGAATCTGAAGGTGCTGGAGTCTGTTTCTTCGGACGTTTGGACTCGAGAGGGTCTACCAGGGTGAGCTCCCTCCTTTCAATTGCCGCCTCTACGAATGCGCTGTCGATTTCATACATTCTCTGTGTGTAGTGAATCATCCTGTCAGAGACTACAAAAATTGAATCAGGCTCCTTACCTTTTTCCTGCTGGATCATAATCAAGACAGGATTTTTGGTTGCATCCACTCTCCTTGGGTCATTCCAGTACTTGAGCTCGTCAGAAATCAAAATCACATTATCCACAGTATCGACTACCTGAACCTTGTTTACAAGTTGTGAAAACTCCTTATCCCTATCATAATAGAGTTTTTCACACCAAACCTCATAATCCTCTGTCAGAATATGGACTTGGTCCTCGAAATAGTATGTTTCGTTGTTCCTATTGTACCATCCATTATTGCACTTTAGCGCATTTTCATTCTGCCACGCATTGGTATTCTTGCTGAATGTTATGACATCGAGCTTTGAATTGTATCTGATGGTATCCGACACCATGAACAGGGAGTCGGAAAACATATTAACATTGTTAACAAAAAGAAATAGGTCCTCTTTGGAAAAGTAGTTTCCCTGACGGCTCTCTATAACATTGCCGTCCTTGTCCTTCATCGCACCTCCTCTGAAAAAAGTGGCAATACTATCCTTGGTATTGTAATCCAGAAAGTTGGTTCTGAGAATATTGCTGTCCTTGTCAGAGAGTTCCACTAAATGCCCCCTAAAGCAGGCAAGATTGTCATTTGCATAATACTTGAGGCTGTCTCCGGTAAGGGTAGTTTTGTCCTGGATGACACTAACATGACCGAAAGCATCTATAAAGTTGTCCTCAACATTCCAATATGCAGAGTCACATATCAGATAGGTATCATTGTGAAGAAAACGGGCATGACCATCAACCTTCCTGTACTGTTTCCCGTCCACTTCGATGATGGTAGCCTTATCTGCAGCCAATAAGCGGACAAGGGAATCCCTCTTTTCCTGAGCACAGAGTACCCAGACACACAGGAGCAGGCAAAAGGTCGTTACTGTTCGCTTCAGATTCATTTTTTCCACCCTTCGCGTTTGAATTTACATTTACTGAACAACGGATCTATGACAATATAGGTAACCCGCTGCTTCTCCTTTGCAAAGTTTTCAATGGCATTGAGCGCCCTTTGGTTTTTCGCCATATTAGAGAGAATGTTATAATCTTTCTCATAATTTGCCTTATGCGCAGGGATCATCTCATCAAGTCTTACAATTTTATATACAGTATTACCTGTATTTCCTTCGTTATCAGTAGATTCAAACGGTTTTGAGACCTCTCCCGGCTTAAGGTTGGCCAGCATCTGGTAATCTGCTGGTTTGAGTTTATCGATTTCAAAAAATGAAGCTCCTTCTTCGTTAGCCACACCTCCACCGTTAGTCTTACTTGCCATATCCATCGAATAGACCATGGCAGCCTGTTCGAAGGAGAGACTGTCAGATGCAATGACATTGCGAATTGAGTCGAGCTTAGCAAACGCCTCTTTTCTGTCCTGATCTGAGTAATAAGGTTTGAGAAGGATGTGACGGGCATTGAATAGATCCCCCCTTCTCTCTATCAGCTGGATGATATGAAAACCATCCGGAGTCTCAACGATTGGTGATACCTGTCCCTCTTTCAGTGCCATGGCAGCATCACTGAAGGCCGGCCAATAGAGATTTTTGGAGGCCATGCCAAGTTCTCCGCCATTAACGGCACTGGGGCATACTGAGTATAGACGAGCAAGTGTAGAGAACTTCTCCCCCTTGATAACCCTATCCCTGAACTCAAGCAACCTCTCCTTGACCTCAAGTGCAGCCTTTTCTCTATCAGGATAGACAACAATCTGGCTATAACTGTACATGGCAGGAATCATGGGGATAGAATCTTCCGGAAGCCGTTTGTAAAAATCTTTGATCTCCCTTGGAGTGATCTCAGGCATATTGGAAGCGACCCTTCTTTTCATTTCATCACTGAGCGACTGTTCCTCGAACATCTTCGTCCATTCGCTTTTGAGACGATTCATGGTCTTTCCAAAATAAGCCTCGACCTCCTTCTCGCTACCGAAACGGCTCATAATAGTTGACATTTTGTTTTCAAGCTGGTAGTTTACAATATCCATATTGACTGTAAGACTATCCAGGCAAGCCTGTGTATAGAACAGCTTATTGAGCATCAGCTCTTCCAATATTTCACAACGGATGTCTCCGTCTGTCACATAACCTTCAAACTGAAGCATCATTGCCTCGGACTCCACCTGGGAGAGGGGTATCATGCTGTTTCCTACAACAGCGACAGTCCTGTCTATTACACTTGGGTACTTTTGGGCAAGAGCAACCGAAGCGATGAAAATGGAAGCAATTGCCAAAATGATTCTCCTTTCCGTCATATCAATAAATAATTAAGCGATTTGTACTGACTGCATCTTCCAGCAGATTCCGTTCCAAACTTTTTATAAGTTCCTGTTTTCTTTTGTTCAATATGACATCCCTTATAAGATCTGCCGAATAATCAAGCGGGGCAAATGTCCCCTTTTTCGCCATATCACTGACTTTAAAGAGATATGTATAAGAAATATCCGAATGTTCAATATAGTTTCCCCTCGATAGAGCCGATTCACAATACGAAACGTCGCTGCCCATCTTTTGTGCCAGCTGGTCCAAAGGGGTCCAATTGTCGTAGATACTAAATACCTCCGCTGAAGAGTAGCAAACTTGAGCCAGCTGCTCCTGCTTTTCAGGGGTGTTGCTTTTGTAGAGGGTCTTGACCAAGGAGATATTGGGCGATGCCGAAGATATTTTTATGAATGTGCCCTTTACCAAAGATACATTTGTACGGTAACTTTCAATGTGTGAATCGTAGTAATCACTAATCTGGCTTTCAGTGACAAGTGTATCGAGACGCTGCTCGACATACTGCTTTTCGTATCTGAATATCAGGAGCTGCTGCCTGTAGTCCTCAAGCTGTTCCTCCACATCTTTATCATGTTTAGCAAGCTGCTTGTCAGCCATATCCAGAAGAAGCTTGTTGGTAGCCCAGGAATAAATATACTGATGTACGAGTCTTGTACTGTCCTGAGGGGAGAAGCCTTGAATGTGGAGAGCTCTGATATCGTCATAATAAAGAGTGTGGCTGCCTATACGAGCAACCACATCTCCTTTAAAAATCTTGTCATACAGACGACACGATGACAATAAAGAGAGTATGGAAAGAATGACTGCAACTCTCTTCATAATGTTATCTGCTATAGTTTGGTGCCTCTTTAGTAATAGTCACATCATGAGGATGGTTCTCAACAAAGCCGGCTGCTGTGACTCTCACGAATTTGGCGTTACGCAACTGACTGATATTGTGTGCTCCACAGTAGCCCATTCCTGCCCTAAGACCACCTACCAACTGATAGACCACTTCTGAGAGGGTGCCTTTATATGGAACTTGTGCCACGATTCCTTCAGGCACGAGTTTCTTGATATCTGCCTCCATATCCTGGAAGTAGCGGTCCTTCGATCCTTTTTCCATAGCCTCGAGCGAACCCATGCCCCTGTAGGATTTGAATTTTCGGCCGTTGAGAATGATGGTTTCTCCAGGAGATTCTTCCACTCCGGCAAAGAGCGAACCTGCCATAATCGTGCTGGCTCCGCCTGCCAAAGCCTTGACAATATCTCCGGAATATCTGATACCGCCATCGGCAATTACCGGAATACCTGTTCCTTTGAGGGCTTCGGATGCCATCATGATTGCAGAGAGCTGAGGCACACCCACACCGGCAATTACACGGGTGGTACAGATGGAACCCGGACCGATACCTACCTTAACGGCATCAACACCGCTTTCAGCCAGAGCTCTGGCTGCTTCAGCTGTAGCAATATTACCGGCAACAATCTGTATGTGAGGGAATTTCTTACGCACTTCGCGAATAGTTCTGAGGACGAATTCCGAATGTCCGTGAGCTGTATCAAGTACGATTGCATCAGGTTCGACACTCATGAGCATTTCAGCCTTGATGAGGGTTTCAGAGTTGATTCCCAATGCCGCTGCACACATCAGTCTGCCTTTGGAGTCCTTGCTTGCTGTAGGGTTATTCTTAATCTTGACGATATCTTTGTATGTAATAAGACCTGTCAGCTTGCCCTGATTATCAACTACGAGAAGCTTCTCGATCTTGTTTCTTCTGAGGAGTTCTGTAGCCTCTTTGAGGTTTCCGCCATCTGTAGTGGTAACAAGATTCTCTTTGGTCATTACCAATGAAATGGGAGTCTTGGTATTATCTATGAACCTAAGATCTCTATTGGTAACTATTCCCCTGAGATATCCGTGTGCATCCACTACCGGAATACCACCTATATGGTTCTGTTTCATAAGAGCGAGTGCATCTCCCACAGTAGCTGTCTCCCTGATGGTTACAGGGTCGTAAATCATACCGTTTTCTGCCCTCTTAACCCTTCTGACATGTTCCATCTGGGCTTCGATTCCCATATTCTTATGGATAACACCTATTCCACCTTCCCTGGCGATTGCAATCGCAAGCTCAGCTTCAGTTACAGTATCCATTGCTGCTGAAACCAAAGGGGTGTGAATTACTATATCCCTTGTGAAGTTTGTAGTAAGCTCAACATCGCGCGGCAAAACATCAGAGTGGGCCGGCACTAAAAGCACATCATCAAAGGTCAGACCTTCGGCAATAGGTGAATTTGTCAACATTTCCATAAGCAAATCTATTAAATTCGGGCAAAGATAGCCATATTTTTCAAATTTTATACAATCTTCCCTGCTCAGTATCCCTTTCTTCCAATCTTTTTTCCAATAATCTCAGAAGTTCGACATTTCTTATAAGGCCCCACGGTGAGGAATTCAAAAACCTTGGAGGAACCTCACCTGCGAACCTTTCGATATAGAGATCCGGTCTTAATCTCTCGAGAAAATCGACAAAGAAGTCGATATAGCCTTCAAGGGTAAAATTTTCGAAATCCTCGGGATGATCAGCATACTCCTTCTCCATCTTAGTCCCTTTGACTATCTGAAGCTGGTGAAATTTTACCGAGTGTAGAGGCAGAGAGTTTATTATGGATGCAGAGGCAAGCATCCTCTCCTTAGATTCTCCCGGAAGTCCTAAAATAAAATGGGCGCCTGTCTGGATTCCCCTCTGAGCAGTCATCTGAACAGCATTGACTGCCGTCTGGAAATCATGACCTCTGTTGATTCTGCGCAGGGTATCATCGTAGACAGATTCGATACCATACTCCACAATGACAATATGTTCTTTCGCCAGAGACTGGAGGAGGTCCAGTTTCTGCTCATCCACACAGTCTGGACGTGTTCCGACAACGATTCCCACAACATCTGGATGAGAGAGAGCCTCTGTGTAAAGAGACTCGAGTCTGGTGACATCCGCATAAGTATTGGAATAAGGCTGGAAATAGGCTAGAAAATGAGAGGCGTTCCTATACCTGACACGATGAAACTTGATTCCTTCATCGATTTGTGTGGCAATAGGCATGCCCGGGCTTGTGTACCCGGGATGAAAAGCTCTGTTGTCACAATAGGTACATCCACCCCTTCCGACACTCCCATCTCGGTTGGGACATGTGAAACCTGCATCTATCACCACTTTCTGCAGACGCTCACCGTAAACCCTTTTGAAATACCCTACGTAAGAATTATACCTCACAACCAAAAAATTATCAAACTCTTACCTTGATTACAGCTTTTCTGATAACACCATTTCCTATACCAGGTGCATGTCCATCCTTGGGGAAACAGATGACAAAATAGCCCGGGGCATAGCTGGTAAACACCTCCGGCAGTTCATTAAGGATGGCAGTATCGGTAACTTCGTCATATTTGACATCCTTTCCAAGGCACAGAGCCCTGTCAATAAAGCCAATTGTCTCTACACCTTCGAGCAGTACATGAATATCGACATACGAATCGTGCACCTCTACCGGGGGAAGCTCATCAGCCCCCTTTCCTTCGAAAGTAGATAGTGTTACATATATATCATCCCCATCTATCGCTACCTTTCCATCCTCCATCTGCGAAAGGATATCGGATTTGAGAAAATCGTAAACTTTTGCAAAACGCTCGTGAAGCGTCAGATATTTTTCAAAACTAACAAGTGAGTCAATTATCATTATTCTAACTTTTTACTGAGATTTACCTTTCCTAATTTCACTGCTGCCAAAGAGATCTGAATCAGCACTATGATGATGACAGTCGAATTGAAGCTCTGTGGTATAAGCCATGAGAAGACCACCATACCTGCCGAAGCCAGTGCTGTCAGGTAAATGAGCCGTCTTTTCAATTTTCCCTCTCTGATAAACGGAATAATCAGGTACAGAGGGTTCATCCATATCAGATTCCAGTTATTGACCGTCCACACATGGTTGGTGAAGAACCACAGATAGACAAGTATCAGGGAGCCCACACCGAGCAGAATGTAGAAGACAAAGGAGAATACATCTATGTATCTCTTGCCCCATCTGCACCTGAGACCTATCACGATTACAGAGAGGTAGAGCAGCAGGAATACTACGAAGGGCTGGAAGAGTCTGTTTACCCAATTGCCCGCCTTCGAGGTCTCTTGGGCAGAAATTATCTCAGTCGGCTCGTCGAGCACCGTAGTATGGAGAGAGACGTTCTTGATGTTATCAAAATGTTCGGCAAGCCTGTCGGGAAGGAACATCTGCTGGTAAGTGGATATCTTCTCATCCACCTTATCTCCAAGAAGGAGATCAATCCCGAATGTGAGCCATCTGTTGTCGGCTATGCAACGCCTGAGTTCCGAGCGCCATGTGACATCAGTCATTTTGGACTCGAATGAAAATTCGTCACCGGGTATAAAAAGATCCCTGATTCTGGTGGCGCAGTTGTCCACGAGAAAATCATATCTGTAAACCCTGTTTTTCGGTCTTGCATTCTCCAGCATAGCCTCATAGAGTCTGAATTTCTGGGATTCAGAAAGTATCAGCTCTTGTTCGGTGATACCCCTTCCATCTTCTTTATAGCTGCGGCAAAAGGATTCAAAATGAGAAATGGAGAGAAAATAGTCAAGGTCTCCATGAAGAAAACGCAACATGAAATTATCATCATAGAAGTCAAATGTACCGTAATTGAATACAATATCCCGGTTATTGACTGAATCCACAACCCTGATGGCAGAGTGACCAAACGCAGAAGAGAGATCACCACCACGAGAACAGGTAATCAGGGAGATTCTGAAAGGTTCTGCTTTTGATATAGAAAACATACTGAATAACAGCATGATAACTACAAGAGTCGATTTTGATATGCGTTTCATTTCACACTTTGACATTAAAAACCTCAAAAATATACAAAAAATGCTAAATTTGCATCTGTTTAGAGTTTATTAAACAAACATAACAATATTTAGATTATGAACTTAAGAGTTATCAAAAAAGATGTCAATTACTTGATTGACGAATTCGTGCAGGATGCACTCATCAGTATGAGTTTCACAGATGAAGATGCTAAAATCGAACAGATAGTGGACCTTACTAATGAAGCATTGGAGCTCAGAGACGAAACCCTCTTTAAAATTAACCGTCCTGATGGAGTGAAGAGAACATACTACCGCAACCTTATGGATGCTCTTCTGAGTTCTCTTGATGCACTTTATGACAAACTGAGCGAACTGGTTGCCCGCAAATAACCGCTTCGGGCAGAACAGATAAAAAAACAGACCGGCAGATGAGCCGGTCTGTTTTTATATATGATTTGCCATCCGGGGCAACTACTATTTGTTTTCACGGCGAGGACCGCGACGTTCTCCCTTATCACCCTTGTCTCCTCTGGGCTTTTCAGGACGCGGTTTGCGTTCACGTTCCACCCATCCTTCAGGTGCAGGCATAAGCGCTCTGCGGGAGAGTCTCATCTTTCCACTCTTTGAGTCGATTTCCAGTAGCTTCACATCCACTTCATCACCTACTTTGAGAATATCCTCTACCTTTTCAACCTTCTTGTAGTCAAGTTCAGAGATATGGAGGAGGCCCTCTTTTCCGGGAAGAATTTCAACAAATGCTCCGAATTCGAGGATTGAAACGACTTTTCCATGGTAAGTTTCCCCTACTTCAGGTACAGTTGTGA
Organism: uncultured Alistipes sp.; assembly: GCA_945787505.1. Lineage (GTDB taxonomy): Bacteria > Bacteroidota > Bacteroidia > Bacteroidales > UBA932 > Coprenecus. The sequence continues at coordinate 10,736 of CALZHC010000008.1, read as the reverse complement.
TAGCCTTGATTCGAGCAAGTGCGGCATCCATTGACTCTTTGTTTTCACCGAAGATATCGATAATACCCTTGTCTCCGTCTTCTGTAATAGTGATAGTAGTTCCGGTAGTCTTCTGTATATCCTGGATAACCTTTCCGCCTGTACCGATAACAGCACCGATAAATTCAGAAGGAATGGTAATCTGGATAATGCGAGGTACATTAGGTCTGTAGTCTTCACGAGGTTCAGAAATGGTCTTCATCATCTCACCCATAATGTGAGCCCTGCCCTCCTTAGCCTGTGCAAGAGCTCTTTCGAGGACTTCATAAGGAAGGCCGTCAACCTTGATATCCATCTGGGTAGCAGTAATACCGTCGCGGGTACCTGTTACCTTGAAGTCCATATCTCCCAAGTGGTCTTCGTCACCGAGGATGTCTGAAAGCACAGCGAACTTGCCGGTCTTCTCGTCGGAAATAAGACCCATTGCAATACCTGACACTGGTTTCTTGATCTTAACACCACAATCCATCAGCGCAAGTGTTCCTGCACATACGGTAGCCATTGAGGATGAACCGTTGGATTCGAGAATATCTGAAACTACGCGTACTGCATAGGGGTTTTCTTCTCCGATGGGAACCACTGGTTTGAGAGCTCTCCATGCGAGGTTACCATGACCGATTTCACGACGTCCCACACCCCTCTGTGCCTTAGCTTCACCGGTTGCGTAGGGAGGGAAATTATAATGGAGTACGAACTGCTGGGTTTCCTGAACGAGAACTTCATCCATCTCCTTCATATCCATCTTGGTACCAAGAGTTACTGTAGAGAGTGACTGTGTCTCACCTCTGGTAAAGATTGCAGATCCATGTGCTCCGGGAAGATATCCCACTTCGCACCAGATAGGACGGATCTGGTTGGTCTGACGACCGTCCAGGCGCAATCCTTCATCGATAATCATACGACGCATAGCCTCTTTTTCAACAGCTGCATAGTATCTGTTGATCATGAACTCTTTATCTTCTCTCTCCTCTTCAGGTATAGTCTCAATGAAAGCCTCTTTCACAGCTTCGAAAGCATCTTCCCTTTCATGTTTTGCAAGTCCTGATTTTGCCACTTCATAACATCTGTCGTAGCAGAATTCACGAAGTGATGCACGCAGCTCTTCGTCATTTTCTTCATGACAATATGTTCTCTTGACCTCTTTGCCAACCTCTTTGGTAAGTTCAAGCTGGGCCATGCACTGAATCTTAATCTCTTCATGGGCAAATTTGATAGCTTCAAGCATCTCTGCTTCTGAAACTTCATTCATTTCACCCTCTACCATCATGATATTGTCAATGGTAGCTGCAACCATAAGATCGATATCGGCTCTTTTGAGATCTTCAAATGTAGGATTTATTACCAATTTGCCATCAATGCGGGCAACTCTCACTTCTGAGATAGGTCCATTCCAAGGTATGTCACTAACGGCCAGAGCAGCTGATGCAGCAAGTCCTGCATAAGCATCAGGCATGGTCTCCTTATCTGCAGAGATAAGGATGACATTCACGAATACCTCTGCATGAAAATCATCAGGGAAAAGGGGACGCAAAGCCCTGTCAACCAAACGTGCTACAAGAATCTCTGAATCAGAGGCACGTCCCTCTCTTTTAAGAAATCCGCCGGGATAACGGCCTGCAGCGGCATATTTCTCTTTATATTCAACTGAAAGAGGCATAAAGTCCACATCTTCTTTAGCATCTTTCGCACAGCAAACGGTAGCGAGCAACATAGTGTTACCTACCTTAACGACAACCGAACCGTCAGCCTGTTTGGCAAGCTTGCCGGTTTCGATTTCAACAATTCTTCCATCACCCATTGTGATGGTCTTCTTAACTATATTCATATATACACTGTTAGTTTCCCTGAGGACAAGAGATAACTATGGAGTAAAAAATAGAGGATGCCGAAGCCGGCACCCTCGCTTATTATTTACGAAGGTTCAATGCCTTCAATATTTCTCTGTATCTCTCGATATCAACTTCCTTGAGATAGTCAAGGAGGCGACGTCTTTTACCTACGAGTCTGAGCAACGCCCTCTGTGTTCCAAAGTCTTTTTTGTTGTTCTTCAGGTGCTCTGTAAGGTGAGCGATACGGTAAGAAAATAGAGCAATCTGACTCTCTGCTGAGCCGGTGTCCGTATTAGACTTCCCGTATTTAGCGAAAATCTCCTGCTTTTTTTCAGCTGCGAGATACTCTGCCATAGCTATTTACTATTATTTTTAAGTTTTGTCCCAAAATTGGGACTGCAAATATAGTAACTTTATTTAAAGATACAAATCTAATTGATTAAATCATACCTCCGTCACAAACGATTACCTGACCTGTCACATAAGAAGAGAGGTCTGAACCAAGGAAGAGGGCGACATTAGCGATATCTTCAGGAGTACCTCCCCTGCGAAGAGGAATCTTCTTGTTCCACTCTTCTTTTACCTCTTCTGAGAGTGCATTGGTCATATCTGTGATGATGAAACCGGGTGCGATACAGTTGGCACGAATTCCACGAGAGCCCATCTCCCTTGCGATTGATTTTGCAAGACCAATCATACCTGCTTTGGATGCAGAGTAGTTACACTGGCCTGCATTTCCGTTTACTCCCACTACTGATGAGATGTTTATGATGCTGCCACCACGCTGACGTGCCATAACTGGAGTAACAGCATGTGTGAAGTTGAAAGCGGACTTGAGGTTTACATTGATAACCATATCCCACTGCTGTTCAGACATTCTCATCATAAGGCCGTCACGGGTGATTCCTGCATTGTTAACGAGGATATCGAGATGACCGAAGTCTTTGACAATCTGTTCTACAGTTTCATGAGCCTGAGTAAAATCAGCCGCATTGGATGCATATCCACGACACACTACTCCCAAAGCTGAAATCTCTTTTACTGTATTGTTGAAGTTATCATCTGCATTGAGGTCTGTGAAAGCTATATCAGCACCTTCAGAGGCCAGTTTAAGTGCTATTGCCTTACCGATTCCACGAGCTGCTCCGGTTACAAGAGCTACTTTTCCTTTAAGTAAATCCATATTTTTATTATTTATTGTCCAAAATTGCGAATGAGAGGGTAGCCTCTACACATACTTTTCCGTTGACAACGGCCTTTGCATCGATAAAGAAGAGCATTGCTCTGTGATTGGTAATCTGAGCATGTACTTCGATAGTGTCACCAGGATAGACAGGATGTTTGAAACGGGTCTTATCAATTCCTGTGAAGTAAGGTGTCTTCCCTTTGAGGTAGTCCTTCACCAGAAGTGAACTTGACTGTCCCATGATTTCGCAAAGAATGACTCCCGGAACTACTGGATTTCCTGGATAGTGTCCCTGAAGGAAAAACTCGTCACCGCGGACATGATATTTTCCCACGACTGTTCCATCTTCATTTACCACCATTTCGTCAACGAGCAACATAGGCTCTCTGTGTGGCAAAAACTGTTTGATTTCTTCTCTATTCATACTGGCTTATTTTCTATTTGTTATATTTTCTCAAAGCGACCACCGCATTGTGTCCCCCGAATCCCAAAGATGAAGAGAGTGCAATGGTAATATCGGCTTTTGTCGCATTGTTAGGATTGACATTAAGGTCACATTCGGGATCAGGTTCCTGGTAACCTATAGTGGGTGGAACTATACCATCCCTGAGAGCAAGAGCTGCAGCCACGACTTCGATGCCACCGGCAGCTCCGAGAGCGTGTCCTGTCATCGATTTGGTAGAGCAGAGAATAGCCCTGCGCGCCTGTTCTTCTCCCAGTGCAATCTTGATTGCAGCTGTTTCAGACTTGTCGTTCAAGGGAGTTCCTGTTCCATGTGTATTTATATGCAGAAGATCTGCCGGTGTATATCCTGCTTCGTCAAGAGCCTGTCTGAAGGCACCTGACTGTGTTGACCCGTCGGGACGTGGTGCTGTATAATGATAAGCATCACATGTATTTCCATAACCGCACACCTCTGCTATTATGTTTGCTCCACGCGCCTTAGCTCTTTCGTACTCTTCGAGAACGACGATTCCAGCACCCTCTGCAATTACGAAACCTCCTCTGCGTGCATCGAAAGGAAGTGATGCCGCTTTAGGGTCATCAGAGGTGGAGAGAGCCTTGCTGTTGGCGAATCCGCCGATTGACAGGGGGGTTACTGCTGCTTCGGCACCACCTGCGATTATCGCGTCGGCATATCCGTGCTTGATGGCCCTGTAGGCTTCACCGATTGAGTGTGTTCCTGTAGCACAAGCTGTTACGATTGGAAGGCAGACTCCTTTTGCGTTATGTGCAATTGCAACATTTCCAGCTGCAATATTGGATATCATCGTAGGTATGAAAAGTGGAGAGATCCACTGGGGACCATCCTCAAGCATCTTCTTGGTTTCATTGACAAAAGCGTGCATACCGCCAATTCCGGAACCTATATAGACACCGAGTCTGCCGGCAGGAATTTCATTAGGATCTTCCCCTGTACAATTATCAGTAGCCTTCAGACCACTCTCTTTCATAGCCTGATATGCAGCTGCAAGAGCGAACAGACAGAAGCGGTCGTGCTTCCTTGCTGATTTGGCGTCAATGCCATATTCAGTAGCTTTAAAATCTTTTACCTGACCTGCCACTTTTACAGTAAGTCCTTCTGTAGGAATATCCTTTATAAAGTCAATACCGCAAACACCATTAATGAGGCTGTTCCAGAATGTCTCTACATTATTTCCAACAGGAGTGATAACACCTGTTCCTGTTATAACTACTCTTCTTTCCATAATATTATTAATTTTTACCCCAACGGAGAACGACAGCACCTGTTGTGAAACCGGCTCCGAAGGCACTCATAAGGATCATGTCTCCCTCTTTGAGTCTGTTACTTCTATTGAGTTCATCTAGCAGGATGGGAATCGTTGCAGATGATGTATTTCCATATTTCTCTATATTGACAGGGAATTTGCTCTGAGGCTGTCTGACAAACCTTCTGATCATCTCAATGATTCTGATGTTTGCCTGATGAAGCACATAATAATCAATCTGATCCGGAGTCATTCCGGCCCTGCGAAGGACTATATCGATATCATCTGTAGATGATGAGACAGCCAATTTGAATACATCCTGTCCGTTCATGACCAGCGGACCTCCCTTCTCTTCTTTGGTAACAAAGGGAGTAGGCTGCATAAGACGCTTCTGCCACAGAGGATCTACCTTTGAATGGGTTCTCAACTGCACAGCCTTCAGGTTATCACCCTGAGTAACTACCACAGCACCTGCACCATCCCCGAAAAGGACGCACTGTGAACGGTCTTTCCAATCAACCATTCTGCCGGGTTCTTCCGCGCAGACAATAAGTATATTCCGGTAGTCGTGTGTCTTGAGGAACGACTCTGCTATGTCAAGGGCATACATGAATCCGGTACATGCACAATTAATGTCAAAAGAGGGACATTCAAGTCCTAGCATACCGTGAATCACACAACTGAGAGAGGGAGTATCGTATTCGTTAACGACATTGGAAACAATGAGGAAATCGATTTCATCCAATTTCACGCCCGCATTTTCCATTGCATTCTTTGCAGCTTCGACAGCCAGATCTTCAAGAGTCTCATCTGTAATGAGCCTTCTCTCCTTGATACCTGTCCTCGAAACAATCCATTCATCAGATGTATCGAGGAACTGGGCAATCATGTCGTTGGTTACCGATAGAGCAGGATGGGCGCTTCCTGTACCTATAATTTTCATTTTATCAAATTTCTGCTAAATCCACACAAAAGTATCTATTTCAATTAAAAAAACAAAAAACCTGTCAGAAAATCGACTCTTCGGTATAGGTCGTAAGCAGCTCAAGAGCCTTCATTCCCATAACGGAATTGCCCTTGGGATTGAGTCTGGGGCTCCACACTGCCACTGAATAACGCATCGGACAGATTGCAACAATTCCTCCGCCTACACCACTTTTGCCGGGCAGACCGATCAAGTATGAAAACTCCCCGGCCTCATCGTAAAAGCCGCATGTCTGCATCAATGCGTTCATACGCTTGATTTGGGAGGTTGTAAGTCTTATTCCATTGAAATCAAACTGCTTGTTATGCTGGGAGAATGGAAGGAAAGCTTTGGAAAGTTGCCTGCAGCTCATCTGCACCGAGCACATCTTGAAATAAAACATGAGAACATCGTCGATGGGGTTGCAAATGTTTCCATAGCTTTTGAGAAGGTAGGCCATAGCCGCATTCAAAAAGCCTGTTTCCTTTTCAGAATTGGCGACTTCCATGTTATAATCAATACTGTCGTCATCTGCAAGCGCTCTAATGAACTCAATATACTCCTCTTCAGGATTGCGCAGCTCCCCAAGCAGCATGTCGGCAACAACTATTGCACCGGCATTGATGAAGGGATTTCTGGGTATTCCGTTCTCCAGTTCAAGCTGGATAATGGAATTGAAAGCCGTACCTGAGGGCTCCTTTCCTACTCTGCTCCACATAGACTCTCCCTTGATGGAGAGGGCCATTGCCAAAGAGAGCACCTTCGAGATACTTTGGATGGAGAAAGTCACATCAGCATCCATAAAAGGATAGATACTCCCTTCAGCAGTCTGGAGACATATTCCGAATCTGTCGGGATTCACCTTTGCCAATGCCGGAATATAATCGGCCTGTTTTCCCTCTTTGGAATATTGGCGTATTTCGTTGTATATCCTTGTAAATATCTGATTATAATCCATATATGTAATTATTCAGGTTTGACTACATAGAAACATGAAGTTGAGAAAAAGTTCCTAAGACAGGGTATGGCTGCAATACAACGTGAGAGTTTGCGTGGTGTGAAACCAAATTTTGCCCTGTAATGTGGAGAGATGAGCCACAGCTGCCTTTCGAGAATCCTGTAGTTGCAATCTTTGCACAGACGCTCGAAGTGTTCCACAGTCACAGAGGATCTCTTGATGCTCATAAGGTCCTCTACTGCAGCAGGATCCTCCTTGAATGCGAGCAAGTAGCGCCTGTATAGGGAAGTGGGCAGGAGATGAATAAAAGGGAGTTTGGCAGCTTTGGACCTGCATGTCTGCTGGTGACCGCCGAATGGCATCTGCCATGCAGGAAAGCCGAAGAATACTATTCCATCATTCTTAAGAAAGGCCTTTATCCTTTCGAAAAACAGATGTTTAAATGGCTGTTCTATATGCTCGAACACATCGTGGATAAGCAATATATCGAACTTTTCCGCACCCTCAAAAGGATTGTCACTCAGCACATCTGCACAGAAGAAATCCGCCACCGTCCCCTCAGCCTCGAAAAAGGTCTTTGCATTTTCGATTTTCCGCTGTGAGAGGTCAAAACCTGCGACATAGCAGCCCATGCGCGCAAAAGGCAGAAGGTTCCCTCCTTCGCCACATCCTATCTCAAGGATACGAGTGTCAGTGTTAATCTCCTTGAATTTCTTAAGATACTCTATATAAAACTGTTCTGCTGTCTCGGACAATTCATCGAAATAGAGCTTCCGGTCCACATATCTGTTTTTGCTTTCTTCCCTCATCTTTCTTTTTTTCAACAAACGATATAGCAAATATATATACTATTGTCAATTAAATGCCAAAAAAAAGGATATATTTGCAACCTCCGATAATAGGAAATATCATTATGAATAAGCCGCCATACACACACTGCAAGAACTGTGGAACGAAGTTGGACGGGCCCTATTGCCACAATTGCGGGCAATATGCAATGGATCTTCATACATCTTTTTGGTCTTTCATCAAACACTTTCTTTCACAGGAGTACCTGCTCAATAAAAAGTTTCCCAAGACTCTGTGGACACTCATCCGCTATCCTGGCAAACTGACCAACGAGTTTATGGAGGGGAAAATAAAAAAATATTCGAACCCCTTGAGTATCAACAAGACCATTCTCGTCATTTTGGCATTTATAATGGTGATGACCAGAACTCCATGGAACTCACCTTCCACATACCAGAATGCCGAAAGCATACCTGCAAGAACAATGATGCAGTTCAGCACTTCCAAGGATTCGCTGTGGATGGAGGCTGAGAGATGCCAGAAGAGGCAGATCACTCTTATAGCCCCACAAGGCGTCATATCGGAGTATCCTGAGCTGTTCGTTATCAGCGAGTACAAGATGTCGGAAACAGACGATTCAAACGATACCCTGACAGTATCCGTACCTGAGGTGATGCTCACAAGTTCCATAATTACTAAAAGCAGCTACGGCAGCAGGGAACTCTACTCGTTCAGCCCGAAGAACCAATACTATGAAAGATATTCTGACATAGAAAGACTCATCAAAGACGACACCAAGACCGTCTACAGACACTTCATGCCGCTCCTGATTCTTCTCTCGACACCTCTGCTTGCGTTTCTGATAAAACTTTTCTTCAGAAAGAGCAAGAAGAAATACATCACCCACTACATCTTCACTCTACATTACTGCATAGTATACGAAATCATACTTCTGTTGAAGGGGCTGGTTCAGTACATATTCAATTCTGATTCATCGTATATATTCGACGTATCATTTATACTCTCTGTTGTCTACCTGGCTATTGCATCCAAGAGGGTGTATGATGGACAGTCGTGGATAAAATGCAGTATCAAATCATTCTTAATCAATGCAATATATCAGGGAACAATCTATCTGACAATCATGATTGTCATTGGTGTTATTCTCTTTTCCCACATAATCAAACTATGAGTACATATATAAGCAGCGGCAACACCAGACTTGATGCCCAAATGAAGTTTACAGCAGAAATCGACAAAATGACCTCAGTTCTCAGAAGAACCCTTCTTATAGATGGTTCCAGAAGAGAAAATGATGCAGAACATTCATGGCATATAAGCGTAATGGCACTTATTTTCAGTGAATACGCAGTAGAGAAACCCAATCCGCTCCATGCGGTGGAAATGGCTCTGGTACATGATCTTGTAGAGGTATATGCCGGTGATACCTTCGCATACGACACCTCCGGATACCAGACAAAGAGTCAGAGAGAGGAACAGGCGGCAGACAAACTCTTTTCGATATTGCCACCGGAACAGGGAGAATACATCAGATCCCTTTGGGAAGAGTTCGAAGCATGTGAGACTGTTGACAGCAAGTATGCGAACTGCCTGGACAGACTCCAGCCATTTTATCACAACACCCTGACTCAGGGGCACACATGGCAGGAATCATCCCCACGTCCCACAAGCTCACAGGTAGCCAAAAGAATGGAAATCCTCAGGGAATTCATGCCGCAAGTTCACAAATGGGTAGAAAAAAATATTGAACACGCAATTGAACAAGGATGGCTAATAAAGTAAAATCCATAAAAATATCACTACTATCTCTGATTCTCAGTGTTTTTACTGTAGTTGCATACCACATGCCCTTCTTCACCTACTCATGTGGTGCAGTGGAAAAAGGATTCAATGGGATCATTATTGTTGCAAGTCTTGCATTACTGCTCCTTGCAGCAGACTTCTTTCTGTACTATCTGCTTCTTTTCTTAGGTAGAATAGTTGGAAAATGTATTATCGTATTCACCCTTATATCCAATGCAGGCAGCCTCTACTTCATCAATTCGTACAATGTGCTCATTACAGACGAAATGATGGGGAATGTTTTCAATACTCAGTTCTCTGAGGCATCGGGATTCTTTTCAGCCGGAGCCGTGTTATACATCCTTCTTCTGGGAGTCATACCGTCGGTGCTGCTCTTCCTGCCAAAAGTCGAATATGGTTCCGTTAAACGTTTCTTTGCAAACATAGGCATTGCACTGGCTGTGGTACTTGGAGTCGCTCTTGCAAATATGCAGAACTGGCCATGGATTGACAGGAACTCCACAGAGATTGGAAGCCTACTGCTGCCTTGGTCATACTCAGTAAACTCTGTAAGATATTACAATGCCGAGAAAAAGAGAAATGCAAAAGAGATTCCTCTTCCTGATGCCATCATTACAAACGACTCTGAGGATGTATGTATCCTAATCATAGGAGAGTCTGCAAGAAGAGACCATTTTTCTCTCTACGGATACGAACGCACCACCAACCCTCTTCTGGAAAAAGATCCCATCAGGGCATTCATAGCCACCTCAGCCGACACATACACCACTGCAGGGGTAAAAGCCATTTTGGATCACAAGCCCACTAATGAACTATACGAAATATTGCCTAACTACCTTTACCGCTCCGGTGTTGATGTGGTCTGGAGAACAAGCAATTGGGGAGAACCTCCTGTGCATATCGATGACTACATGAAAGTCGAAGATATTGCCAAAGAATACCCTGAAGCGGATGAGAGGTTCGACGGAATCCTGTTAGAGGGGCTAAATGAGAGGATTGCTGCAAGCCAAAGCCGTAAGATGCTCATTATCCTTCATACAAATACCAGTCACGGTCCCGTGTACTACAAAAGATATCCTGAAGAGTTTGAGAAATTCACACCTGTGTGCACTACTGTGGAGATGTCCAAAGCTGTGAAAGAAGAGCTCATAAATGCTTATGACAATTCCATCCTCTACACCGACTATCTGGTGCATAGTGCCATTGAAATTCTTAACGGCTTCCCTGAAAAACGGGGTACGGTAATTTATGTATCCGACCACGGAGAGTCTTTAGGAGAGAATAATCTCTACATGCACGGTGTTCCCATGTACATGGCACCCGCAGAGCAAATCGAGATTCCCTTCATAGTATGGCATTCGGAAGGAGTTGACAAGATTAAGGAGATAGACAAAGTGGGACAATACCATGTTTTCCA
>CALZHC010000007.1 GCA_945787505.1 uncultured Alistipes sp. | reverse complement strand
TTTTGTATTTTTTATTCTAATAGAGCAGTTATTTAAAGGGTAATGTCCTGAAAACCTGGCCGCCCGTGACCTGTGAACGGGAGGGGCCCACGAAGTGGGAGGGATTTAGTTTTCAGGACATTACCCTTTAAAAATAAACAACGACCGGGGTCTCGTGCTGAATTAGTAAGGTTCTACTCCCCAGTTCTCTTCCTGCTCAATCATCGTCTCGTCAACCATGATTTCGATAGAGGCATAACCGTCAGTAGTGGTGGTAGCCAGAACCAAATTGTGCCAATATTGTGGCTTGAGGGTAACCGTCATGGTAAAGTTGTTGGCCTGACCATCATTTCTTACAGTCTGCACATTCACGACAAGTTCAGGGTCATCATCGATATTGAAGTATGCCCAGTTATTGTCCTTGGTACTGTTGGTAGGGAAATTGACTACACGTTCAGGAAATGAAGACTCATATACATTGATGGTAGTCTCGTTAAGCTTGTAAACTTTACGGAACGTACTGTCGATAGTGAGGCTGACACGTGCATTGACCATTTCACAAGTGAAGTTCACATTGGTAGTACGGCCTGATCTTATTTCAAATGAATTTTCACCGTAGAAACGCTGAGCACCTCTGTTTTCCACAGCCTTTTCCAGAGAGATGTTTTCAGCATTGACATCATAGAAGCCAGTCACGAGTGTACATGTCTTGATTTTGCCGTAATTATCGGATTTCACTTCATCGGTCTCCTGATTGGTGATTGTCACAAGATAGTTGTTGGCCACCTCCACAGGTACGGACTCTTCTCCCTCAGCCTTGGTTTCAGTAATAATGGAGACTTCAGGCTCGGTCACAGAGAGATTTAGGTAGCCGAATCCCTTATTGCTGTCGATTGAACAGCTTGAAAGCAGCAATGCTGCTGATGCTATGATAAATATGTATATTTTTTTCATCTTTAATGGGATTAGAGTGCTTTGTAAATAAGGTTAACATTGTCAAAAGTAAGGACAGAGCCTACAAGCTTGTCTCTCACGTAGCCTGCTGCATTGTACGAACCATGGATATGTTCTACAAATGCCTTGTCAGAATTGCTTCCAGATTTTACTGTTATAGTAATTTTGGCAGCCTTTGAAGCTTCGTTATAGTAGAGGAAGGCAAGCTCATGGTTGGTCATTTCGCTCACAGCATCTGAAGATGTAAGCTGAGCAAATGCGATTACTTGGTTGTCAGCGTCAAATATTTTGGCCTCTATAACCATCTTATCAGAATTATATGGAGCATATTTGTAATCGAAGCTGATTGCAGAAGGTCTGGAGTCAAGAGCTCCTCCATAAGACAATGTACCTATTACGATAATATCACAATTTTCATGATAGTTGCCTCTTATGGCAGTGGTCTGAGAAAGGAATCCTCTGGTAGAGAGTTCTACTGCACCATTAACAGGAACCACAGGCGAGTCTTTTACATAGAGTCTTCCATCGTTATTGGTATTTGCGAATCCTTCTGAGTTATTGGTATTCCATGGGCTGAAGAAATATTCATAAACCCTGTCTTGAGCAACGTCAAGTCTGAATCTTTCCACAGATGAAGATTGGCTGAAATCGTTGTTGGGAAGAGACTCTACTGCTTCGGTAGTAAAGAGGAAATCGTTTGAGAACACATTACCGTAGCTTACTCTGAACTTGTAGTTGGTAGAGGGGGTAAGGTTGTTGAATACCTTCTTTCCTTCAAATTCGGCCATCTCTTCAAGTGTAAATGACTGTGTTCCTGAGGTGCTGATCAACTCATATTTCAGAGCAGCGAAAACAGCATCACTATTATCCGAATTAATGATATTCGAAATGGTAGGAAGTACAGGGATGAAGTATTTTGCGAAGACATTGGCTTCAGACTGCTGGGGGATAGTAATCTTCAATGTCTGAGTAGGGTCGACAGTAAGGGCGACATCTTCACCTATCACTGTTTCATCTACTGTGATGAGGAAGTCTGCCTGACCTCCCACGAAATTGGAAGTGAAGTTGATCTTAGTCCAGTACTTGGGCTTGATGGTGTAGTTATGTGTATACTCCTTCACTACATCATCATTTCTGGTAGCCGATACTTTGACAGTAATATTGGCTGAAGTTCCGTTAATATTGAAGTAAGCATAGTCTGCCACCTTGTCGTGATTGGTATTCTTGTCGAAATCCACCACACGGGTCTCATCGGCAGAGTTGCTGACAGATACTGTCACATCCTTGAACATTTCCCTGAACCTTTCGTCATAAGCCACACTCACTCTGGCGTTTTTCATTCTACAGATACATGAAACAGAGCTGGTTTCACCGGGATTTACAAGGAATGTGGTATCACCTGCGAACAGGCCAACACCTCTACCATTGTTTGCTAAGAGGGCATCTGCATCTTCACAGTTCCTCGCCTGAAGGACGTAGTCAAGGTTTGATGGTAGCAGGAAGGGGGCCCTAAATTGGCCATAGGTTCCCTCTCTTAGAAAATCAGGATCCTTCTTGTTAGTGATTTTAAGAAGATAAGAATCGGTAGCCCACGAAAGGTCACCTGCTTTTGTCTGAAGCTGGATGTCGTTATCTTCAGAGATTCGAAGAACGACATTGCCCTCTATGTTCTTTTGCGAGTTTTGCAGGCTGCAGCCTGAACCCAACAAAAGTGCGCTTGCAAGGGCGATTAGAGTAATTCCTTTTTTCATTTCAATGTTTTTAATTTAATTATAATTGTCATATTTAAGTTCAACATCATCAATTGCCACTACACTGCCCCTATGCACAGAGGCTGTCTTATCCCCACCGTGTGTTACAGAGAGTCCCCCTTTGCTCTGATGTACAGGTTCTCTTGAGGAATTCAATTTCGTACCGCTGACAAACTCGACATAGATAGAGGTAGCCTTCAAGTCAGTGCGGCTATACTGAAGTTCCACTATCTCCTGCTGCCATGAAGATGTTGAGTTGGAAATGGTACTCATCCCTGATGCAATCTGCGTTCCATTGGAGTATATGGAGACATTTACCAGAAAACTGTCACCCTCATATGGGTCATGGGTATACCAGAAAGAGAGTGCAGATGGTCTTGACTCCATAGGACGACCGGACTCTGAGCCATATGTTCCTAAAAAGAGTTTTCCCCAGGTAACAGTATGGTCATCATAGTTCGTATTTACTGCCTCCTTCCTTCCGATTCTAAGGGTCATTATCTGTGCGGCATTTCCAGAATGTCCCGCATAGATGTATGTAACCATGGGAAAACTTTTATAAGGAAGATTGTCTTTGGTAGAAGTACCCACCCCCGTGACCGTAGTGAGAGGATTGTTGGAATCCCAGTAGGGAGATGAGGAGTAGGGGAAATACTTCTGGAGTGTATACAAATAAGGGGTGTAGTCCTCTGTCTTCCACTCTTCGAAAGAGGCATTCTGCAGCTGCGATGCAGCTTCAGTGGTAAAATTGATGATGTTCGATATATATTTGGAGTAACGTGCCCTGACCTGATAGGTGGTAGAGGGGCTTAGACCGTCAAAGAGAATACGACCTGATATCATACTTTGGTTTCCGCTGCTCCAAGTCGTTCCTCCATCGTCGCTTATTTCATAGATAATTCCCTCAAGTATAGAAGAAGGGTCAACATTTCCTTCTATATCTGAATGTCTTAGTGGCGATATAAACGCATATTTGGCATATATATCTGAAAGCACAGGCTCACTTAGGGTAAGGATTACATAGTCGAGATCTATGTTGAGTTTAAGCCACTGGCCTGCTTTAATAGGGAATGACCTTGAAAATCTATTTGTATCTCCACTTGAGGTAATTGCCTCAACCTCCACGCATACGGACGGATCTTCATCAATATTGAAAAATGCAAACTGCTCAGCACTGTCAGTGGTTGCATTGTTATCAAAAGAGAGCACCCTTTCCGGCAAAGAGGGTTCAAAGGCTCTGACGGTGACATCTGAATATTTGGCCAGAAAGCCTGAGGTGTAGCCAAGTGTCAACTTCGCATTTGAAGGTTTGCACACCAATGAGACAGTATGGTGATCTTCCGGTGCTACGGAGAATGGTTCTGACAACCCATAAAGGCGAAGGCAGCCTCTTCCCGCCAACGCCTGTTCGTCGGTGATATTGTAGGCTTCCACTGTGTATCCCGCATCACATGCGACCTTGATAGGTGCATCGAATTCATTGTATGGAGAACTGCATATTACCTTGTCGCCACAAGAGAGGACTACCATATAGGAACCGAGAAGGTCCCTTGAAAGTTCATCAGGCACTTCTCCTGAGACTGAAGAGAGATGAATGAAACCCTGCTGAGGAGGTTTCTCATCGACAGCACACGAGAGTACAAAGGCAACTGTTGCCAGGAGAAAAACTATCTTCTTATATATTGTCAACCTAATTAATAAAAGTACAAACCGCGAAGATAAAGCTTTTCTCCTACCATTGTTCTCGTGTTGACAATAATTAGTACTTCATAAAAAGAAACCGGTGACAGGATGGGTACCTGCCACCGGAAAAGAGTATTTGACAAATTAACAATTAGTCGTTGAGTGTGAATCTGAAGAATGAAAGGACTTTAGCCTCTGCATCCTGACTCTTGATATAATCTTTAACAGAAATCTTGTTAACCATTACATATTCCTGTTCTTCGAGAGTCTGTTCCTTGAAGAATTTCTGAAGACGTCCCTTTGCGATATTGTCAATCATTTGCTGAGGAAGGTTTGCTGCCTTCTTTTCAGATTCTGATTTGATGATTTCGCGGGCCTGCTGAGCCTGTTCGGGTGTGAGCCAACCTTTTGCGGTATTGGACTCGATATGGTCTTCGCTGTCTACATGTGCAGGATTGATGCCGGCTTTGGTAAGAGCTGCATCAACTGCTTTTCTGATGAGTTCATCCTTTGTCTTTTCGATAGCTACCTGAAGTTCGTTATCGATAATAGACTGAGGACAGTCATCCTTTGAAACAGATACAGGGTTCATAGCAGTTACCTGCATTGCAACACCTTTTCCAACTTCTTCGCTGACAGCCTTGTTGAAAGCTACAATAGCACCTACCTTATGATTGGTATGGATATATGTAGCAATGTATGGTGCCTCGAGTTTTGCATAGAAAGGAAGTGAATGTTTTTCACCTGTCTTTCCAGCCTGCTGTGTAATACATTCTTCAACAGTAAATTCTCCGATTTTGAGAGCCTTGAGCGCTTCAAGATCTGCAGGGAATGCTGCCAGGGCAGCTTCTGCGATTGTTTTTGAAAGAGCCTTGAACTCATCTGTATTGGCCACGAAGTCTGTTTCACAACCAAGACACATCAAAATAGCTCTGTTACGCTGTTCGTTGGTTACAGCGATAACTGCACCTTCAGAGGTTTCACGGTCAGCACGCTTTGCAGCGATGAGCTTACCTTTTTCTCTGATGATTTCCTGTGCTTTTTCATAATCACCGTTAGCTTCGACGAGGGCTTTCTTACAGTCCATCATTCCGGCACCGGTCAACTTGCGCAATTTTGCAACGTCTGCTGCTTTGATTTCCATTGTCTTGATTATATTTTAGTTTTCTGATTCTTCTGTTTTCTCTGCCTTAGGAGCGTTTTTGCGTGAGCGGAGCTTCTTTGCAGGAGCTTCTCCCTCTTTCACTTCTTCTTTGTCCTTTTCGAGCTTTCTTTCTTCCAATCCTTCCTTCATTGCAGCGCAAAGAGGTTCGAGAACTGCTGAGATTGACTTTGCAGCATCATCGTTACCGGGGATAACATAATCAATAGGAGTAGGGTCGCAGCAAGTGTCCACAATTGCGATAACGGGGATGTTGAGACGGTTAGCTTCTTTAACTGCGTTCATCTCTTTCTGTACGTCAACTACGAAAAGGGCTGCGGGAAGACGGGTAAGATCTGAAATAGAACCGAGGTTCTTTTCAAGTTTTGCTCTCTGACGGGTTACCTGAAGACGTTCGCGTTTAGCGAGAGTTTCAAAAGTACCATTAGACATCATTTCATCGATGGTGTGCATCTTCTTCACAGCCTTGCGGATTGTGGGGAAGTTAGTAAGCATACCACCTGGCCATCTTTCTGTAACATAAGGCATTCCGACGCTCTGTGCATATTCTGCAACAACATCTTTAGCCTGTTTTTTGGTAGCAACGAAGAGGACTCTGCGGCCTGCGTGTGCAAGCTGTTTCATCATGTTCGCTGCCTCATCTATTTTAACAACAGTTTTGTGCAGGTCTACAATATGGATTCCCTTCTTCTCCATGAAGATGTAAGGAGCCATTTTAGGATTCCATTTTCTCTTCAGGTGACCGAAGTGAACACCTGCATCAAGTAAATCTTGGAAATTAGTTCTGGGCATTGTTTTGTTTGTTTTTGTCTCCTTGTTAAGGAGTTCTCTTTGTTAATTTTGAAGTAGCGGTCAAGCCGGTCTTCTAAATTTTTCGCAGCCAGACAAACATACGGCAGCCATTTGGATCCGTCTATTTTGGATCTGGACTGTGCATTTTTGTAAATCAGTAATTTTAAAAATACTAACGTTTGCTGAATTGGAAGCGTCTGCGTGCACCGGGCTGTCCTGGTTTCTTTCTTTCAACTTCGCGAGCATCGCGGGTGAGGAAACCGTTGGACTTGAGTACAGGGCGGTAAGCATCCTTGTTGATTTCGCAAAGAGCACGTGAAATAGCCAGACGAAGAGCTTCTGCCTGACCTTTGATTCCACCACCGTCAAGATTTGCTTTGATATCGAAATCTGCAAGTGTACCTGTAACATCAAGAGGCTGTTTTACAATAAAGCGGAGTGAATCTTCCTTGAAGTACTCTTCGAGGGTTCTTCCGTTGATTGTAATGTTACCTTTACCTGTGTTCACATAAACGCGAGCAACAGCTGATTTACGTCTTCCAAGGGCGTTGATTACTTCCATTTTCTGTTACTTTTGTTCGTTTAAATTAATAATTACGGGTGACTGTGCCTGGTGAGGATGTTCAGGACCAGCATAAACATGCAGGTTGCTGTAAAGTTTGTTACCAAGGCGGTTTTTAGGGAGCATTCTGCGAACTGCTTCCCTGATTACGGCTTCCGGCTTACGAGCAAGAAGATCCTTGGGGGTGGCGAAACGCTGACCTCCGGGATATCCGGTGTGACGTACATAAACCTTGTCAGTCAACTTCTTTCCTGTGAAACGAACCTTTTCTGCGTTGATAATGATTACATTATCACCACAGTCCAAGTTGGGGGTGAAGTTCACCTTGTGCTTTCCGCGGAGCATCATTGCAACCTTGGAAGCAAGTCTACCTACGATCTGGTCGTTAGCATCAACCACTACCCATTTCTTGTCGATTGTGTTAGGGGTAGCCGACACTGTTTTGTAGCTTAATGTGTCCACTGTGTTGATCTTTAGTTAGTTAAATAAAAATTTGTTGCGATCCCCTCCTATTTAGGGGGCTGCAAAGATATAAAATATATTCAATACACCAAAACTAAATAAAATCTTATTACTTTTGCAGTCAACATTTTAGCACTTTATACACTATAAAAATGAAAATCGGAAACTGCGATTTAGGAGAAAAACCGGTCTTTCTCGCTCCGATGGAGGATGTAACGGACCCCTCCTTCAGATATGTGTGCAAAAAGTACGGAGCAGACATGATGTACACCGAATTCGTCTCATCTGACGGACTCATCAGAGATGCCGCCAAGTCACTTGCAAAACTTGAGATATTCGACTACGAAAGACCTATAGGAATCCAGATTTACGGACACATACCCGAAGCCCTTGTGGAGTCGGCGGTCAGAGTGGAGGCAGCCGGCCCGGATGTGATAGACATCAACTTCGGCTGCCCAGTGAAGAAAATCGCCGGACGCGGTGCCGGTTCGGGAATGATGCGTGAACCGGACAAGATGGTGGAGATAACAAGAAGAGTGGTGGAGGCAGTAAAGCTGCCGGTCACCGTCAAGACAAGGCTTGGATGGGACGAGGACTCGAAGATTATCGTTGAGCTCGCGGAGAGACTTCAGGATGCCGGAATCAGCGCACTTACAATACATGGAAGGACAAGATGCCAAATGTACAAAGGAGAGGCGGACTGGACACTGATCGGAAAGGTTAAGGAGAATCCGCGAATGCATATTCCCATCATTGGAAACGGTGACATCAAGACTCCCGAAGATGCAGCAGCTGCCTTCGAGAGGTATGGAGTGGACGGAGTGATGATCGGAAGGGCAAGTTACGGGCACCCGTGGATATTCAAGGAGGTAAAGCACTACCTCAAGACAGGAGAACTTCTCCCCCCTATGACATTAAAGGAAAAGGTCGAACTGGCAAAAGAGCATCTTGCTCAGTCACTGCGCTTCAAAGGAGAAAGAGGAGGCGTCCTCGAAATGAGAAGACACCTCTCCTGCTATTTCAAAGGTCTGCCTGACTTCAAGGAGACCAGACTGAGACTTGTTACGGAGAATGATCCTGCAGCAATACCACCACTATTGGACTACATACTGGAACGTTGGGGAGATGAGCAATAAAAAAGAGGCACTGCGACTCTCGGCAAGAGTCGGAAGAATACTGCTTGAAAACGGAGCAGAAATATCAAGAGTGGAGGAGACAATGGATACAATTGCAGGCCACTACGGAGAAAAAGAGAAAAACTTCTTTGTTCTGAGCAATGGGATCTTCACCACAGGAGAATCATTTGCAAATGCCGAATTCATCCCCATTAGAGGAGCAAGGCTCGACAAGGTGGTAGAGGCCAACCAGCTTTCAAGAGATATTGTAAGCCAGAACCTCCCGGTTGAAGAGGCCTGGGAGAGAATTAACAAAATCGACAATATGCCCACACGCCCTGCCTGGGAGGAGTACCTCGGTGCCGGTGTAGGGTGCATGGGATTCTGTGCCATCTTCGGAGGAAGTATCATAGACTGCCTCTTCTCTCTCCTTTGCGGCATAATCCTCAACTTTTTCGTCAGGAATGTAACTGGGAGGATGAACAAGATTCTCAACAACATCTGCGCCGGATTCATAGGCACAATGCTCTGCATACTAATAAAAATACTTCTTCCCTGCGTCTCACTTGCCAACCTGGTGGTAGGGACCATGATTCTGCTTATCCCCGGAGTCCCTTTTGTAAACGGTCTGAGAGACACGGCAAACCAGGACTACCTTTCCGGAGTTACCAGGCTGATGGATGCTCTAATGGCTTTTCTCGGTATTGCAATAGGAGTCTGCTTTGCTTTCGTAGTTCACGGGTGGTTTGCAGGAGGAATCATACACTTGAACGGAACTTCTACAGATCCGGTTACCTACATGATTCCCATCCAGCTCTTTTGCTCTCTGGCTGGATCAGCCGCATTTGCGATACTCTTTGGCGTACCCGGCAAATACTGCATTTCAGGAGGGGTGACAGGAATGGCAGGATGGCTTGTATATATGGTACTTGTCAGATATACTCCTATCGGTGTATTCGCAGGAACATTCATAGCTACGGCAGCTGTAGTAGTTTTGGCAAAATACTTTTCCAGAAAGATAAAATCCCCTGCCATAATTTTCCTCATCAGCGGAATCTTCCCGCTGGTTCCCGGAGCCGGTATATTCTGGAGTGCATATTATGTTGCCTCAGAACAATTTATGTCAGCTCTATCATCAGGACTCACGGCAATCCAACTGTCAATAGCCATCGTGCTGGGTATAATTATTGCCCAGAATCTTTTAGATTCCATAAAAAAGCACTAAATTTGGTGTCACAAACCGATAGGCTCTTCATTTAAGAGGTAACCTATCAACATATATCCAAAACAACTAACCAGTTAATTTATTATTTTATGAAGCTATTCAATCCAAAAGCATTGTTGCTTTCCATTATTTCAATCTGTGCCGTTCTCTTGACAAATAGCTGCTCATCTTTGCTGAATGATGAACCTGCTTGGTATAGGTACGAAGGTGTTGAAGAGATGCATTACATTAAAGGTTATGAAAACACGGCTGTAAGTTTCGTGAATGACCTGAACTCAGTAATGAGCATCTTTGATCAAACAAGTTTCTCGACCAATGACATCATCAAAGAGATCAATCGTGTAGTAGAGAAGTATGACAACGATGTCATTTCAGGTGTTTTCAGCCTCCAGAAATCTACAAAATCTGCCAATGGTCCATGGAAGGTTGCCAAGACTTGGTCTATGAGCTACAATTCAAAATTCAACGCCAGCGTGAAATCAGATGAGATAGTGGAAGGATCAATTGCCGAATTAGGATTAGAATAAAATTTATAAAATTTTACTAACTCTTTCAAAGGATGGCAATGCCATCCTTTTTTATATTCCTTTACTCAAAGGGAATATCAGGAGCGTGAGCCAGTAGAGATTCGCATTGAGCCTCAAGGCGTAGCGATATTGAGTTATGCTGGACCTGATCGCTCAATCAGTATGGAGGCAATACAAAAAGCAAAGTTGCTCAAAGCTCGCCGTTACCGCAATAGACGATTGGGAGATTTCCTTAAAGAACTTGACCTATCGGAGGGTCGAGCTACGGGTATTCCTACGATTCAGGACGAGTTGCGTAAGAATGGTTCACTACCAGCTCGTATCGAAACAGATGATGCTCGCTCATATTTCCTTATAGAGATTCCTTGCAGGGAGGGCTTTAAGAATACCATAGAGCCAATCGAACAAGAAAGTAAGCTTAAAAGTAAGCATAAAGATGAGCTTAAAGGTGAGCTTAAAACCTTGCGAATTATTTTAGACTTAATGATAGAAAATCCCGAGATTACTACAATGGCGTTAGTTGAAAAAAGTGGCAAATCTCGAAGTACGGTTCAAAAGAGTATCAGGATACTAAGAAACGAGTATTGTATTGACAGGGTTGGTGGTAAGAAGTACGGACGATGGATAGTCCTGATGTAGTATCGTTTTCCCCAAAATTTGCAAATCAAATACAAGTCATTTTTAGGGACACTTCGAGGTTCGGTCGATGTCGAGTAGGGGCTCCACAAAGTCGGAGCGATACCGACAGACAATAAATGAAAAACCCTCTGAAACGATGTTTCAAAGGGTTTTGCTTGATTTTGTCCTCAAAACTTTTGGACTTCGAGCGGAAAACGAGACTCGAACTCGCGACCCCAACCTTGGCAAGGTTGTGCTCTACCAACTGAGCTATTTCCGCAACTGCAACCGACACTCTGATCGGATTGGATTGCAAAGGTAAGGTTTTTTTTTGATCTTGCAAATTTTTCTACAAAGAATTTTCAAATTCTTTTAAAAATCTTATATCATTTTCAAAGTAAAGCCTTAAATCCTTTACCTGCCATTTGAGCATCGCTATTCGTTCTACACCCATTCCAAAGGCGAATCCGGTGTATTCCTTAGGATCTATTCCACATGCTTCCAGCACGTTAGGATCAACCATTCCTGCTCCCATAATCTCAAGCCATCCGGTTCCTTTACAGATATTACATCCCTTGCCGCCACATATATTGCAACTTATATCCACTTCGGTACTCGGTTCAGTGAAGGGGAAATATGACGGTCTCATACGGATTTTGGTCTGTGGACCGAACATTTCCCTGCAGAAAAGGAGGATTGACTGCTTCAGATCGGCGAAAGATACCCCTTTGTCTATGTAAAGGCCTTCCACCTGATGGAAGATACAGTGTGCACGAGCAGATATGGCTTCGTTCCTGAAGACGCGACCGGGGCAAACCACTCTGATTGGAGGTTTAGTTCTCTCCATAGTACGCACCTGAACACTGCTGGTATGTGTACGCAGAAGAACAGGGTTATAGCCTTTAGAAATGAAGAAAGTATCCTGCATGTCCCTTGCCGGATGGTCGGGAGGAAAGTTCAAAGATTCGAATACATGGTGGTCATCTTCAATCTCGGGACCCTCAGCAACGGTATATCCCAATTTTGCAAAGATCGATACTATCTGCTCTCGGGTAATCGAAATAGGATGTCTCGAACCCAATTCGATATAATCACCAGGCATTGTGAGGTCTTCCCCGCCTTTTTTATCAGTGCTTGAATCCGCAGTACTCTTCCTCAGATCTTCGATCTTAGAAGTGGCCAGATTCTTGAGTTCATTAAGCTTCTTTCCGAACTCCCTCTTGAGTTCAGGTGAAACGGTTCTGAAATCTTCAAAAAGTTTGGTAATCTCTCCCTTCTTTCCAAGGAGTCTTACCCTTAATTCTTCAACTTCCTGAGCATTGCGAGCCTTTGCCTGCTCAAGTTCCTTCGCTATCTTGTCAATTATTGCATTCATATACGGAAAAAGAGAGATAAAATCTACCAATTTACAGCTTTGCGAGAGAGAGGCATTGTCATACAACGTGCTCCGCCACCGCCACGGGGAAGTTCCGAACCTTCGATGGTAACCACACATTTTTTGTCACCTTCGAGAGTTGCCTTGCCATTAATTACATCCCATGCAGGAATGATTTCAAATCCGTGATTTGAAAGTTCGGAAAGTGTATGAGTATTTCTTGCGTAAGAGAGGACCTTTCCGGGGGCGAAAGCAAAGAAATTGGCACCGCTATGCCACTGTTCCCTCTCCTGGTCCCACTCATCGGCCTTTCCTCCGCAGACTATCGGCTGAAGATCCATTCCAAGACGCTTGAGGGCGGTGAG
This sequence comes from uncultured Alistipes sp., assembly GCA_945787505.1. GTDB lineage: Bacteria > Bacteroidota > Bacteroidia > Bacteroidales > UBA932 > Coprenecus. The sequence goes on along the minus strand of CALZHC010000007.1, from coordinate 33,409 downwards.
GATATTCGAAACGCTGTTTATCTTCACGACCTTTCCATTATCAATTGTGATATGGACAGTCTGATACTGATTGTCTCCCAAAATGAGAGGTTCGAATACCATGCATTTATCTTTGTCGAGAAGTGTGAATACCATATCAAGATGGATAAATGATTCCGGTGAATGGGGAAGCTGCTGTACTATGATATGCTTCCTTCCTTCAGGGGCAATGGACGAGAGGCGTGAGGCAAGCATGTCGATACCCTGAGTGGATGTCCTCATACCGTTACCGATCAGTATGATGTCCTCTCTCGCGATAAGGATATCGCCACCTTCCATGAAGAGGTTGTTATTGGGAAGATACTGCCTGTCACATGCGTCTATGATGCCACATTCAAATTCCCCGCTGCCTCTATAGATTGCCTCCATTATGATGGATTCTCTCATTCTAACTTTGTTTGCCATCTTACAGATGAGTGCGCTGTTTCCGATGGTAACTGCAGCATCTCTTGTAAAATAGAAATTATAAAGAGGGAAGAGAGCATAGTAGTCTTCGTTCAGGAAAGCCGTAAGTGTATTGATATTGGCAGGAAGACCCTCGATGAGGGCTTTGGCCAGACGCGCGGGAGTCATCTCCATAAGCGTATCGAAATACTCCATAAGCTGTTCCATTTCACAGATTCTGCGTACCAGACGTTCCTTTTCGACAGGATTCTGAAGAACCTTTTCCAAAAGGCCGGTTACGGTATAGACCTTTGCCTGTTTTGAGAGTACTCCCTGAAGCTGAGCATATTCATGCTGTGCAATAGAGAGATTCAGAATATCGCTATAGAGCGCCCTCTGTGCCATCTTTGGGGTCATGTTCTCGACTTCAGCTCCCGGAGAATGGAGCAACACCGCATTAAGCGTTCCGATTTCCGACTGGATATCTATTTTCAATCTGTTGTCACTCATATATATCGATTTTTAAATTATTATCTGTTTCTACATATAGGAAGATTTGTCGTTCACTGCAAGGTCAGCCATCACCTCCTTGAATTTGGCCCCGCTTCGAGGAACTATAAGGAGTACGTCATCAGTATTGACTACCATATAGTTTTCCAATCCCTTTACCACCATCAGCTGTGAATCTCTGGTAGAGATAATCAGGCTATCTTTTGTGGTATCTATCATCCTCTGGGCAGACTTTATGAGATTACCGTCATTGTCCTTGCTGGCGAAGAGGTAGAGTGACTCCCATGTTCCTAAGTCTGTCCATCCGAAAGAGGCCTTGAAGACAACGACATTTCTACTTTTTTCCATCACCCCGTAGTCGATGGAGATGCTGGGACAATTCTCATACACTCCTGAGATGAATGATTCCTCCTTATCTGTCCCGTAGAATTCATTACATCCCTTGAAGAGTGTATAGACTTCCGGAAGAGATACCGAGAGTGCCTTCGATATGGTTTTTACACTCCACACGAAAATTCCTGAATTCCACAGGAACTCTCCACTGTCGATGAATACCTTTGCAAGCTCTTCATCCGGCTTTTCAGTAAAAGTTTTCACGGGGTAGGCCAGATTTCCCTGGACATTTATGGACCTGCGGGAATTGTACTGAATATACCCGTATCCAGTTTCAGGCCTTGTGGGATTAATTCCCAGTGTCAGCAATTCATCATGTGAGGAAGCATACTCTAAAGCATCTGAAATAGTCTCTATGAAGAGCGGTTCATTGGTAATAAAGTGGTCTGAAGGAGCTACAACGACTGTTGCATTTTCGTTGATGGCAGCTATCCTTGTAGTAGCGTATGCTATACAGGGCGCCGTATTGCGTTTGTAAGGTTCTAAAAGTATATTTTCACGCGGAATCTGCGGAAGCTGTTCCCTAACAATATCTTCATATACAACGGAGGTGACAACCAGAATCCTCTCGGCAGGGATAATCTTGGCAAACCTGTCAAAAGTCATCTGTAGAAAAGTCCTTCCAACTCCGAGTATATCCAGAAACTGTTTGGGTCTGGAATTCCTGCTTACGGGCCAGAAACGGCTTCCCACTCCTCCGGCCATTATTACACAATAAAAGTTATCACTCATATAAACATTCTGTTAAACGGGATGAACGCATCAGGAAAATAGTCGACTTTGACACCTTGCGGACTGAAAGTGACGGCCACTATGTCAAAGAAGGCTTCGCAGGTAATCCGATTCATCCTCATATATGCCCGGGCAGCACTTACAAGCTTCTCTTTTTTGACAGAACCGACTGTCAGCTCCGGTTCCAAAAGTACAGGCTCAACCCTTGACCTCACCTCCACAAACCGGATGCCATCCTCACTTGCAGCTATTATATCTATCTCCTTGTGGCCGAATCTCCAGTTTCTCTCGAGAATCTCGAATCCCATCTCCTCCAAAGCAGACTTTGCTGCCTCCTCTCCCCTTTTTCCTATACTAATCCTATCCACAACGAGCAAAGATAACCAATTTTATTGTTTTTTAGAAGCAAATGCCAATAAAACTCCAAGGACTATACCGAGAATTGCGGCAAAGAGTACTCTGAGCTCTCCGGGCAGAAGGAATGTGATGGTATGGGCAGGATACCAGAAAAGAGGAATTGTTTTTTTGAAGACAAAATTCCACTGTCTTCTCCAGTTGAGATTCTCAAAAATATCTGCAAAATGAATAGGATGACAAAGGGATGCCAGTGAACCGTTATAGGATGCGATATGTGTATCAGTTATCTTGTGCAGTGTCATGAAGACCGGAGCAAAAATAGTATTCATGGCTACAGAAACCGAGAATGCCACCAATACCTTCGTCGCATTGAAAGGCCCGTCAAGAGCTCCTACAGCCCCTTCAAGACCGAGATACTCGAGAAATACAGGTGTTCCCTTCGAAAAGATGATCATCGCCATATTGATACCCATGCCCAATACTCCCCATACCACCATCCTGGGGATTACTCCGAACCCCTTGGGGCAGTACTTTCCTGTGGAGATCCTGCTTCCGAGCATTTCGCCCAAAGTGGCAAGAACGGCAAATTTGATAAAACTCATTATCATTCCGTGAGCGCCATTAAACTCCTTATACCACTGGTACAAAGGCTCACATACAAAGAAAGGGACAAAAATGGCCACAATCAGCAGGGTAAAAATAAAATCTTGTTTTTTCATAATTAACTTATTTATATTCAGCAAAAAAGCGACGGTCAGTCAAATGGCCGTCGCTACATTATCAAGCAGCTTGTCTGGACAGGATTATTTGAAAATGTACCTGAGGCTCAACTGCATCATCCATGTTGAAGAGAGGCTGAGACTTCTGGTGAATTCATCTCTGAGCACTTCAGTACCATTTCTCATGAACTTGTAGACGGGAGCCGAGTCCTGACCTTCAGTTCCGGGAGTGTAACCTTTCGCCAGTTCAAGGATAGAAGTTCTGGTTGCATAATACCTATTACCCCAACTGCTGCAAAGGAGGTTACCGAGATTCCTTATATCCAAAGAGATCTGAAGAGTATTTCTCTGACCGTTTCTCACAGGGAGATAGAAGTTTTGGTAAATCTTCAGGTCGAACTGATGCTGCCAAGGACCTACCATACCGTTTCTCTCAGCATACTGACCTTTACGACTGCTCAGGTACTTGCTGTTCTGTACATAGTTCCAGAAGTCTTCCCTCTGGTCCTGAGCGGTGTATGTATATTTCTGACCACCTACTTCATAGGTATAGTCAGCGAACTGAAGTTCATCGGGTGAAGCAGGAACATAAATGAGGTTAGATGCACCACCGTCACCTACGATATTCTTGGTATAGGTGTAAGAATATCTTCCTCTGGGACCGCCTTCATAGAACAAGCTGACTCCTGTTCCGAAGTAGTTGGCATAATCCTTTGAGTAGCTCAAAGATGCAATCAGACGATGAGGTGCAACATATCCCGCATAAGAAAGTTCTGCATAGTTCTGACCGTTTACAGTGGTTGCATTCTGCCAGTTAGAGTATACCTGGTCACCTGTGCCGTCTCCGTAACTTCTGGCGTCACTATATGTGTAAGCAATCATTGCATCGAATCCGTAGAAGTTCTTCTTCTCCAACTTAGCTGTGATAGAGTAGTAGTAACCACCCTTCTTAGAGTTGTTGAGAAGGTAGGCGTTGGTAAGTTTCGAGTCATATCTGCCTCCCCAAATGTATCTGTTGTCAGCGAAGTTGTTGATATTTGAGAATCCGGGATCCTTAAGACCTACGTTGGTAATGGTTACAGGATTAACATCGTAATTATAGATACCTTCGAGGGTGAAGAATACATCACCGGGGATTCTGTAGTCAAGTGCGAGTGAAGATTTCCAGTTCTGTGGCATCTTGAGGTCGGGTGCCATCAATGATATGCTGCTGATGGATGCATTTGATGGAGTTGCTCCGTCAGGATAGATCTCCTTGAGAGCATCGAGCCTGTTGTCATAGAACTTGGGAACGGTGTTGGAACCACCTTCCACTGCAGTATAAGTAGCCTGAAGAACACCTGCATCACCTGCCTGTGCTACGATCCATACGAAGGGGATACGTCCGGTAAAGAGACCTGAACCTCCACGCAGTACCAAATCCCTATTGCCGAGGATATCCCAGTTGAATCCGATACGGGGTGAGAACATTACAGTGGTTGAAGGGAGCTGTGTAGTATCGTATTTACCATTGTTGCCTTTGTAATCTGCAAATGTAGCATCAGCCACCTGCTGGTTGAAGTTATCTGAGAGTGAAGGATATACAGGAACTTCTACACGAAGACCGTATGAGAGTTTGAATCTTTCCCATGCAACTTCATCCTGCAGATAAACAGAGTACTGATGGAAATCGAACTGAGGGAATGCCTGAGAGTAGTCAGGTTTGAACGAGTGAGTGATTGCGTACTGGTGAGGATTGTCGAAGAGAGTTCCATTGTTGATAGCATTACGAAGATCATCTTCCGTATCAAAGATAAAAGTATAGTAACCTGCTCCGAATCTCTGGAATCCATTCTGAGTTCTGTTCCATTCATACTGGATACCTGCCAACAGATTATGTCTGCCCAACGAAGCCGAGAATTCATCTGTAACGGTAACGGTATTCACATCACGAAGGTTTCCGTATGAGAAGAGTTCAGTACCGAAAGAGGTGTAAGTATTACCTCCCACAACGATATCTACGAAGGGAAACTCTTTTCCATCTACCGAACGGGGCTCATACTGATGAGAATAGGTAGCACGCAATACATTGTTCAGCTTGCCGTCAAGGAAACGGGAGTTCAGTTCAGCGACTGCTGAAGAGAAGTTCTGTTCCTGATAGTAACGTGCATTCTGGAAATACATGGCTGTGCTTGCAGTACGGCTATAGCTTGTAAACTGTCTGTCACCCAATCCACTGGTAGAGGGAGAGGGAGCGTTGGGAGTTTTGGAGTTTGTAAGGTTATAGCGTACATTGAGCTTATGGTTACGGTTGATATTCCAGTCCAAACGTGCTAAAATCTTCATACCCGGAGACTTGGAGCTATATCCCTGATATGCACCTGGATCGTAATCATAATTGCTCTTGAGATAGCTTGAAATCGCATCGAGAAGCTCGGCGCTAGGGCGATAGATGTTGTCCTTACCTGTGGTATAGGGATTTTCAGGTGTTGAAGCTACAGCTGCAGGACCGGGTTGGGTATCTCTCTGCATTTCGAAGTTTGCAAAGAAGAAGAGTTTGTTCTTGATGATGGGACCGCCGATTCTTGCTCCGACTATAAGGTGCTGTTCGGGATTTACCTTAAGCTTATTGTCGCCTACGTATGTACCCCTAAAGTCCTGATTATGGTAATATGAGTAAACAGAAGCTTCAAATTTATTATTTCCTGAACGGGTTACGGCATTCATTGCACCACCGAGGAAACCGTTCTGTCTCACGTCAAAGGGAGTAACATTGACTGATATTTGCTCGATTGCGTCCATTGAGATAGGAGAACCGCCTGCAGGCATACTCTGTCCGATACCGAAAGCATTGTTGGAAGCTGCACCGTCGATGGTAAAGTTATTCTGACGATAGTTACCACCACCGATTGCCGGACCGTTTCCATTGTCAAAAGCCTGAGGAGTCAGTTTAATAAAACTTTCCACGCTTCTGCCGATAACTGGCAACTGGTTGATAGATTTCACATCAAGTGATGTAACTGCACCGGCTCTGTCCGAACGCATGTTTGAAGTTAGTGATTCTGCGTAAACTACCACTTCATCCAGAGAAAGGCTCTCCTCCTGAAGTGTTACATTTAATACATAATTGTCAGCCAAGGCGACATTAATGTCTTTGACCACTGAATTGTGAAAGCCCAGCATCTCAACGGTGACAGTATAGGGACCGCCTGGAAGGATGTTAAGAATGCGGAAGAAACCTTTGGAATCCGCAATTGAATAATACTGTGTACCTGAAGGTGTGTGTGTCGCAATGACAGTAGCACCTGCCACACCGATTTCATTCAAATCTTGGATCTTACCGCTCATAGAAGAGGTAGTCACCTGAGAAAAGGCTGCCAAAGAGGCGAAAAGCATCGCGATTGACAACAAAATCTGTCTGATTGTTTGTTTCATGGAGGTATATATTAGTTAATTTAAATTTGTCTTTAGTTAATCTTGCAAAAGTATAATTTTTTTTGGATATCTAGTTTTTTATTACAATTTTTGCAGCCGATTTCAAGGTGGAGAGATTTGGCCGCTTGCAACCACCGAAAAAAATGCTAAAGATTTTTTCATATAGTTTAGTGTTTTTGTTAAAATCTCTCCGCTATGCCGGAAGAGATTTATTTTTTTATGTACCAATAAATACTATATAATAATGTCATACTTATTTACTTCAGAATCTGTTTCCGAAGGTCATCCCGACAAAGTGGCTGACCAGATTTCGGATGCTATTCTCGACGATTTCCTCAGACAGGACAGAAAGGCCAAGGTCGCTTGCGAAACCTTTGTCAGCACCGGCCTTACAGTTATCGGGGGAGAGGTACGCTCTGATTCCGCATACGTGGACATACAGAATGTAGCCAGGGGTGTTATTGAGAAAATCGGTTACACAAAGGCCGATTATATGTTTGATTCCAAATCATGCGGTATTCTCTCTGCCCTCCACGAGCAGTCTGCTGACATCAACAGGGGTGTGGTAAGGGAAGACGAACAGGAGCAGGGAGCAGGAGACCAGGGAATGATGTTCGGATACGCCTGCAACGACACCATCGAATATATGCCGCTTCCACTCACCCTTGCACACATCGCACTGATAGAACTGGCTGCACTGCGTCGTGAAAAGGATACCCCTATGCCCTATCTACGTCCTGATGCCAAGAGTCAGTTCACCATCGAATATGATGATACACACCGTCCTGTCAGAGTCCACACAATAGTACTCTCGACACAGCACGATGATTTCAAAGCATCCGATTATGAAATAGGATCAGTTGAAAATGATGCAGCCGTAAGGGAGAGAATCGCAAAAGACGTTAGGGAGATTCTCATTCCCCGTATTATCTCAAGACTCCCTGAACAGACGGCAAGACTCTTCGACACAGACTTCATTCTCCACGTAAATCCCACAGGAAAATTCGTGATAGGCGGCCCTCACGGAGATACAGGTCTCACAGGAAGAAAGATCATTGTGGATACATACGGAGGAAAAGGCGCCCACGGAGGCGGAGCCTTCTCAGGCAAGGACCCCAGCAAGGTTGACCGTTCTGCTGCATATATGGCAAGATACATTGCCAAGAACCTCGTTGCAGCAGGAGTAGCTGACCAGCTTCTCATCCAGCTTTCGTACGCCATCGGAGTGGCACGGCCTGTGAGCATCTTCGTCGACACCTACGGATCTTCACACGTAAAAGAGAGCGATGGGGAGATTGCACGTATTGTAGGAGAGATTTTCGACCTGCGTCCGGCTTCAATCATTGCAAAACTCGGGCTCGAGAATCCCATCTACCTTCCTACTGCATCTTACGGACACTTCGGACGAGACCCTTACACGGCAACCGTAAAAGTGATTGAGAACGGAAAGAGCGTAGACAAGGAGGTTCGTTTCTTCGCATGGGAAGATCTTGACTCTGTCGAAACCATTAAGAGAGCATTCAATGTCTGACAGCAGCCAGACTTGCAAATGAAATAGTTATGCCCGGGATCTGCACGAGTGTCTCGAAGCAGGCCTGGGCAGTTGCTCCTGTAGTCAGAAGATCATCGACGATAAGAACATGCTTGCCGGCAAGCATTTCTTGTGCTCCTCTTTTGAGACCAAAGACACCCTTTACGTTATTCCACTTTTCATTTACATCCAACAACGTCTGAGAAACGGAATTCTTCCGCCTGTAGAGAGCGTTGTACAACATGGAAGAACGGCCAACTCCCTTTTCGATACCCTTTGCAATGACCTCTGCCTGATTATACCCCCTTTTCCATCGCCTTAAAGGATGTACAGGGACAGGTACGATATAATCCACATCTTCACATAAAATCTTCATCTTCTCGCCAAGCATGACCCCGAGCCATCTGCCCAAAGAGAGATCTCCGGCATATTTGATCCTTTTGTCAAGACGGGAGTAATCATTGTCTCTCGAATAGTAGAAAAGAGAACATACAAAACGGAAGTTACAGCGTCCCCACAGAGCCTTCTCCCAAGGGTGGTCACGCCAGTTCCAGAAATAGGTGTACGGGAAATCCTCCATACACGCACTGCAGATATGCTCCTGATCCCTCTCCAACACATCTGAACACACACAACACTTTCTCGGATAGAGCAGTTCCAACATATTTCTATTTGTATAAGCTATAAATTCACGACTGTAATGCCACTGCCGCCCCTCTCAACATGCTCATCGGCAAAAGAGACGATACCGGGAGTAATTTTCAGATATTTGCGGATCTCCTCCTTGAGGACACCATTTCCCTTGCCATGAAGAATAGAGACCTGATTCACTCCTACTATCATGGCATCATCTATAAAACGGGAGACAGCGGGAATAGCCTCTTCCAGACGCATTCCCCTCACATCGATAGATGGCTTGAACTCCAGCCTTTGCGCAGACATGGGTTTAAGTGAAGAAGATGTAGTGGAAGGGCGGGATGCTGCCTTGTAAAAATCTTTGGCAGAGGCATTTGAAATGGGTGTTACCTGATTAAGCTTGGTTTTGTACACTATGTCACCCACAGCTACCTGAATGTTCCCCTTGGAAATCTCTATTACCTTACCGACAATATCTGTTCCGTTAACCTTGACAAAAGTTCCGACGGTAATCTCTACCTTCTCCGGTGCCGGTTTCTGTTGCTCAGGAGTATCGACGGCAGCCGCCTGCCCCTGAAGCTCTGCAGCTTCTGCCCTCTTCTGCCTCCTTTCCTCCTGACGCTTCTTCCGTTCGATAATCTGTGCCATCTTTCTCGAGATAAGCTCATCGTTCTGCGAAACAGCTCTCTGATCGATCTCATCCTTGAAATCCTTGAGTTCTTTACGGGCAGCGGCAGTACGCTCCTTCTGGGCCTGAGCCTCCTTAATCTGCCTGATAGTATTCTCGATCTGTCTATTGGCTCCATCGACAATATCCTTTGCCTGCGCCTTTGCCTCATCTATAATCTGTTTCCTTAGAGCCTTGATTTCAGAGAGTTCCTTCTCATACTTTTCGGTAATACTGTCCAGAGTTCTGTCTGTAGCCTTAATCCTGACAAGGCGTTCCTCAAGCTGCTTCCTGTTTTTAGCGATTTTTTTGAGATTTCGCTCAATGGAGACATAATCCTTTCCCACACGCTCCTCTGCACCCTTGACTACAGCCTCGTCAAGTCCCATTTTCCTGGCAAGTTCAAAAGCAAAAGAGTTACCGGGAAGTCCTATCTCCAGTTTGAACTCTGGGGAGATTTTCTTGATATCAAACAGCATGGCACCATTAATCACCCTATTGGAACCGGTGGCATAGAACTTAAGATTAGAATAGTGAGTGGTAATCACACCATAACATCCCCTATTGTCCAGAACGCTGAGGATCTCCTCTGCAATGGCTCCTCCGGCAGAGGGTTCGGTACCCGAGCCGAACTCATCGATGAGCACCAGGGAGTTTTCATCTGCCCCATCGAGAACCTCCTTCATATTGAGAAGATGAGAGCTATAAGTACTCAGATCATTGTCCAAAGACTGTCCATCTCCGATATCGACAAAAAAGCGGTTGAAGACCATCATCTCTGATGCTTGGGAAGCGGGAACAGGGAGTCCCCATTGGTACATATACTGCAGAAGTCCTGTGGTTTTTAGGGCAACAGATTTTCCTCCGGCATTAGGACCTGAGACAAGGAGAATCCTTTTTTGGGAATTTAGGGTTATATCAAGAGGGACAATCTCCTTTCCCTCCCTCTTGAGTGCCTCTTCCAGCAGAGGATGACGCGCCTGACGCAAAAGAACCTCCCCTTGAAGATTGAGGACAGGCTTTCCACCTCTGTATCTCATGCCAACGGCACACTTTGCATCGATAAAGTCAAGTTCCCCCATGAACTCCTCAGAAGAGAGAATATCATCTATATAGGGTCTTAGGAAGTCCGTGAAGAGAGTGAGAATGCGGATAATCTCACGCTGTTCATCCAGATGAAGCTGCCTCAGACGGTTGTTGATCTCTATTACCTCGATAGGTTCGATGAAGGAAGTCTTGCCAGATGCGGACTCATCATAGACTATCCCGCGAATTTTTCTCTTGTTCGCAGAAGAGATTGGAATCAAGAGCTTTCCATCCCTGACAGAGACAGTCGCCTCTTCATCCACCAAGCCCTCTTCTGCAGCACTTCTGAGGATACTCTGGATCTTTCTCGAGGCCGCCCCCTCCTGTTCCCTTATTGCCTTCCTGATGGCGAAAAGTTCTTCCGAAGCACTATCCCTGATCTGAGAAAAGCGGTCCAGAATGGTATCAATCCGTCTGAGTACCTCAGGAAAGGAGATAACAGAACTGCTCATCTGCTTCAGAAGCGGATACTTTTCCGAAGAGGGTGTAGAGAAAAAGGCAAGAATACGTCTGAGAAGGTCAAGCGAGGATCTTAGTTTTACCAACGACTCGAGATCAATATAATCCTGCCCCCCTTTCAAAGGGACAAGAAACGGTATACAATCTATATAAGAGGGTTCGGGGAATGACGCCTCGAACATCCTTATCACTCTCATTTCATCACAGACAGCCTGACGGTACTCGACCTGGGCGGCATCTGTGGATATCTCTTCTTCGGAGGCCTTGAATGCAGCATAGTCTGTAGTGGTTTTAGATATAACTGCCTCTCTTAGCCTCTCAAAGCCCAATCTGGATTCAATAATAGATCTTTTATTCATGGCTGCAAAGATAATCATAATTGGAAAAGTGTATATTTGCAAAAAATGAATAGTCGTGGCCATATCTATAATCCTACTGATATTGACAGCATATCTGCTCGGTTCAGCCTCTAGCGCAATTCTTCTCTGCAGGCTCTATTTCGGTGAAGACATACGGGACAATGGCAGCGGCAATCCCGGAGCCACCAACGTCCAGAGGACATACGGATGGAAGATGGGAGTTGTGGTTTTTTTCATTGATGCTATGAAAGGGGTAGCTGCAGTCGAAATGGCACGACTCTCTACGCTTACACCGGGAACAGAGGCATTTATTGCATTGCAGTCAGGACTCGGGCTCTCTACGATGTTGGGACACATCTTTCCTATCTTCTTCAATTTCAAGGGAGGAAAGGGAGTAGCGGTCTTGTGCGGCATCCTTGCAGCGATGCAGCCATGGACTATGTTGGTATGCTTTGCTGTCTTCCTTGCCACACTCTCTGTATGCCGCTACATTTCGCTTTCGGTCCTAATAGCAATACTCGCATACCCGTTCATCCTTCGCACCGATAGCATTGTCCTCAGAATATTCAGCATAGTAGCGGTAGTTATAATATGGCTTTCGCACTTGAGTAACATCAAAAGAATCCTGAGCCACAACGAGTCTAAGTTCAAAATAAAAAAAGCAGTCAGACCAGGAAAGTCTGACTGCCGGCATGAGAGCTGATTGCCCTCTATTGGTTCTGATCTTTCTTATATGAATTCTCGATTAACAGTTTAAGTTCACTCAAGCTCGATACTGTCTTGAGTTCCCCTTTGGATACGAAAGAGATGTTTCCTGTCTCTTCAGAGACTACGATTGCATCCGCATCAGTATCCTGTGTGATACTTACGGCAGCCCTGTGCCTCATACCATACTGAGGCGGAATGTTGGGATTATCTACAATCGGGAGAGTACACCTGGCTGCAATGATCCTTTCATGCGAGATAACCATAGCTCCATCGTGAAGAGGTGTATTCTTCCAGAAAATATTCTCGATAAGACGTCTGTTCACCAAAGCATCAAGAAGGTCTCCTGTCTGTTCCACGAACTCGAGGGAACTGCTATGCTTGATTACCATAAGGGCTCCTGTCTTGGTATCCGACATCCTCCTGCAGGCCTGTGCAATCTCGTCGAGGGCGGTAGCCTTCATTTCGATTTCGCTACTCTGAAAGAGCCATCTGGTGAGAGGATTCTTCTTGGACCCAGTGACATATTTGGCACCGATATGAAGAAGGAAGCGCCTGATTTCAGGCTGGAAAATGATAATCAAGGCAATGACACCGACTCCAAGAACCTGCCCCAATATCGAAGAGAGCAGGCTCATATTCAGAGCGGTAACCACTATCCAGCCTAAGTATATGACTACAATACCAATGAAGATATTGAAGACAGATGTGCCTTTCATTATCTTTATCAGCTTGTAAATCAGGAATCCTACGAGAAGGATATCCAGAACATCGATAACCGAGAGATGTATAAAATCGAACATTATCTGACTTCAAGAATATCTCCAGCATCCTTCACTACAGCCTCTTTCCACTTTTCACTATAACCCGGCTGTGAAGGAGCAGCAGGGATAGCAGGCGAATTGCCGTTGTCCTTAAATGAACCGTCTTCATTCTGTATTTTGATATTACCGTCCATGTACTTGACGAGGAGGTAGATATCAAGCTGCTGCCAGATGTAGAAGAGATCCTGAGCCTTGTTGCATGAGTAATCTGTTACCATGGCAATCACATCCTTGGATGCTTTCTTGCCATTAATGGCAAACATATCAAGGGCCTTCTGGTCTATCTCCTTAACCTCTTCGATGGCGTTGTTTTCCCATTCATCAGCAACCTTCTGAACCTCAGGAGCCACTCTGTCATAAAGCATATATGCGAAGTTTGCAATACGATTGGTTACCCAGAAGAGTGATGTGGGAGAGTAGGTAATCATATTGCCATTTCCGGTGCGGATACACTCCGGAACTCTGGTCATACTTGTATAGCAAGGAGTAAGACAAGATGTTGCAGCATCATCTACACCAAACCAAAGAATACCTCCAATCTCATCGGGAAGCCAGTTTCGGCTCTGGCATACAATCCAGAAACCAGTCTGCTGTGTGGCGAGAGCCCTCTCGTTAAGATACTCTTTGCCATTCACTTCAAAATGCATGGGTCTCCATCTGTAGGGAGTGTGGTGTCCACCTGCACCTGCATCGACAGTCATATCCATGGGAGAACCTTCATAATGATCTCTCATCACATCAGCGACCTCCTTGACACCGACTTTATTTGCGGGCTTGATGTAGAGAGGAAGCCTATTCTCTTTGTTATAACCCATTGCGTAATCAAGGTACTCTTCAGCCTTTCTGTCACCGATCATACCTTCTCCCAGAATATTGAATGCACTCCACACGCGTGCTTCACAACCTCTCATTGCTCCGAAATCAATGGGAGCATAGGCGTCACAGAAGCTGAACTCTTCATCCTTGCCTTCAAAGTATCCCATTTCACGGGCGAAAGAGACAACATCCTTGGAATAGAGCCAATTCTTCTTGTCCTTGAAGTCTATTTTGGTAATTCTTGCCTGATTGGCATGTGCACTGATATATCCATCGGGAATACGTGTTGCAACCCAAACAATACCCTTGTTGACATTCTTTCCATTTACGATTTTTGAACCTTTGCCGATGATTTCCATAATCCAGGCTTCGTCCTTGTCTCCAATGGAGAGAGATTCTCCTGAAGAGGCATATCCGTATTCATTTGCAAGTTCAACTATAATATCGATTGCCTCGCGTGCAGTACGAGCTCTCTGGAGAGTGATATAGATAAGGGAACCATAGTCCATAATGCCATCAGGATCATAGAGTTCTTGACGTCCACCATAAGTAGTTTCAGTAATCATCACCTGATGAGCATTCATATTACCGACAGTATTGAATGTCTCGCGTACCTGAGGAATCCTTCCAAGAGGTTTTCCTGTATCCCACTCCACTACATCAAGGAATGTTCCCTTTGCAAAGAATCCTGCGGGTTTATGATAGAGCTCCCCATAGAGCTGGTGAGAATCGGCCGAATAGGAGATAATAACCGACCCGTCTTTCGAAGCACCTTTTGTAACTATTACATTGGAGCATGCATCTGCCTGCATAAGAGGCAGGAGAGAAAGCATTAGAACGCCCAGGGCGTATTTGAACAGATTTCTTGTCATATCGTTATTATTTATAATTTTGCAATTCAAACAAAAGTAGTAATTTATTACAGAAAAACAAATATATGGAGAGAAGATGCACAATAAAAAGAGCAGCACTGACAGCAGCACTGCTCGTTATATCTGTAATTGCCGGTGCACAGAATACCGGTGAAAAAGAAAAGACACCCGAAGAGATTGCGTGGGAGGAGGCCGAAAAGCTGGAAGATGATCTGGCTCTGGAGCCCCACCAGACCTTCTATGTAGACTCTGTCCTGCAACACGACCTCAGAGGCATGTACGAAGACCTCAACACCCTGAAGATGTCAGGAACTTCCGAATACAATGCCTTCAACAAGGTCAAGGAGCTCTGGAGTGCCCGCATCGACTCAGCATTCAGAAAGATTCTGGATGATGAACAATGGAAGAAGTACAATAGAAGGTATCGGAAGAAAAAGATCAAATAACCTCTTCTACTTTCCAGAGTCCATCCTCTGAAAGAGTGACCAGCAGAGAGACCCTTGAGGGAGTCGGTTCGTCAGGAATCATCACATCATATGTCACCCTATAGAGTCCATCATCATCCTTATTCCACTCGCATCTTACGAACTCAGTCTCTTTTCCGATGGCTATGATCTCATCCCTTATTTGAGGTTCCTGAGACAATATAAGAGCTTCTGCCTGTGCAAGTCTGTCAATCATGGCAGCAGAGGAGTATCTGCGCGCCGATTCGAAATCGGACTTGTAGAAAGCATCCATAAAGCTGTCAGCTGTCTCAAGCACCTTTACAGACTCCTTCTCTCCACACGAAATTACAAGGAGAGAAAGAGCCGCAAGGAGTATAGTCCTAAAGTTTTTCAACATCATTCAAATCAATGATTACAAGTTGGTATGTCGAGTTGAACTTGGTCAGGATACCGGAGATGTTACACTTATCGTTGATCTCCATACCCACCTTTGTATCTGCGAAAGAGGCGTAGCCGCTTGTTCTTACAACTATCTGCTTGTCCCCTACTTTGAAGTTCTGCTCACCGTAGGCAGCCTCTATGCCCAGATCATTGTCAGCCTTGACTGCCCATGTATTGAGTCCGCTGGAACTGCCTTGATAAGAGGCATTCATTATTTTAACAAATCTGCATACAGCATCGTCATTGATATCTGAAGATGAAGAGATTACCAAAGCATCAGGCAGTTTCTCCATAGCCCCCTTGAAGATGGTGCGGTCTATCAGAGGCTGTACATCGATATACGATGTCTCATACTTCTCCTGTGTAGATGCAGCTCCGAGCTGTACGCTGCCGCCATAGGCACCCAGACAGAGGAGTTCCGGCTTGATATAGAGTCTCATTCCACGCGGATAGTCATTATAGAGGCCTGTCTTTCCGATTTTCACTTCGAGACCTGCTGTCTCATCCTCGATGTAGAGGGAACGATAGACATTGCCAGACTTGTCTGAACTGGTCACCACCCCTGAAATTACAATGGAGGGATCTGTGATTTCATAGGGAGATCCGGGATAGAGAGCCTTGAACTGAGCGATGGTCATGGTAGTCTCCATCTTCACAGGCTCTTGTACAGGAGGTTCCTCGAATCTATAGCAAGATACTGCCAAAAGGGAGAGTCCAATGAAATATATGAACGATTTTATATTCAATATACCTGATTTCATAACTTTAGAATCTGAAATAAACATTAACCATATAATTGATACCGTAGAGGTAGAAATACTTGGAATCGAAAGGAGTGTAGTTCAGAACATTGCCGGAGGTGTCCTTATTGGATTTAAGACGCATCTGTTCATAACCGCCGGTCTTTATATTCTTATTGTTCAGAATGTTGTTCACACTTACACTGAGTCCGAGAAGATATTTTCTGTTAATAGACCAAGATTTTCCCACATTGGCATTAAGCAAGAATGCAGGGGCGAACTTCTCCTGTGATGTCATCTTCATCAGAGCATCCTGTCCCTCCTGAGTAGATGCATCAATTCCCTTGATTGCATAGTCTGTTCTGCGAAGGGGATTCATAGAGATGTAGATTCCGTCGAAATAACTGAAGTTAATGCCGGCAAAGAGGTAGTTAGGTCCTCTCCAATTAAGGCCTATTGATGAGGCAAGCTGTGGAGTCCTTGCGACTTTATAGCCTTTCCAGTAGACCTTCTCATTCTGTACTACTACCTTCTCACTGTTGTCGATTGTTTGGGTTACCAAAGGATTCGATGTGTAGACATAGTTACCATAGCTGACTGCACCCTCAAAAGAGATTCCTGCAATTATGGGAACCTTGACAGCCGCCTCAATACCGATATTCCTCTGGTCGATTCCGGTCATAGAGAAGTTGGTAAACGTTCTCTGTATATCATCGTAGAAGCTTATCAAGTCTGTCTGATCCTTGATTTCTGTATAGAATGCACTGACCCTCAATGCGATGAAAGATGTCTTGAGAGAGTAATTGATATCAGCGCTGAATATCTTTTCACTAGTGAGACCATTCACTACACTGTTTCGGGTCCTTGGTGAAAGGAAAGCCTCCTCGAAGTAGGGAGCCTGCGTCAGATAGCCGACATTGGCATAAATGATGTTCTGCGATGTGAACTTGTAGTTGAGTCCGAGTTTTGCAGAATAAGTAAGGAAGTTCTGCTTTTCTGAACGGCCATACGAATTTTCAGGGAAGAGTCCCTTCTTGTAGAGACCCTCTCTCCAGAATGACTGATATACGCCCTCAGCGGCCAAGGTAGCCTGAAATCCCCCTACATTAAGATCCCAAGAGGTCCACAAAGTGTTCTTTCTGAGGTTTGCATAGTAATCATAACCATATTTTTCGCCCTGTTTGACTACACGGTTAGGTGTAAGCAGGTTATTCTGGTATGAATCTCCCGAACCAAAGTCACGCTCAGCGAACTGGTCCACATCGAACCAATAGTCACCCCCAAGCAGGTCCTTCACGATTTTGTAGTACTCAGTCTTGTTATATCTGAAAGAGTAACCGAGCTGACCTTTCAAGATCGAACCGAACTCTTTTGTTACGAGAGCATTGATATTGAAGTCGTTCTGGTCAGCATGTCTCTCTTCCAAAATATATTTTGAACGTTTGGTAGTATTTATGTCGAATTTTTCAGAATACTCCACTCCACTGTCAAAGCGGCCGTTTCTGTTAACCTGATAGAGTCTGTCCCAATTAATCTGTCTTACTGAAGGATCTGTTTTCCAGGCATCTGCAAGCCATCCTGCCTTAACGGGATCATCATCGTAATAGCTGGGAAGATTTCTGTAGTAATCAGGACGCGGGTCAGGTGCATCGTACCAGTCAAGAGATGAGTAACCGTTTTTACCGAACCTGTATGAAAGACCCAATGCCACCTTCATGTCATCCATAGGGGTATATTCATAATTGAAAAGAATCACAGGCTCGTGGTTGTTTCTAACCTTGGCATTTCTTACCTTACCATTTTGATATCCCCAGTTGGAGTTATAGTAATTGCTTCCGACCAGATCATAGACCTCCTGTGTCGATGAGTTCTGAGCTCCCCTGAGGATAGGTGCACCGAAAGCTGTAAGGGCAAAACGGTGTTCGTCTCCTATTCTCTTCTCTGCGCCCAGATAATATGAAAATCCCTGATAAAAAGTTCCTTTTACCCAATCATTTCCTCCAAGTCGCGTAGATGCTGAAACCGAGAACGCCCAGCCGTTATCCATCATTCCTGTTGAGTATGAACCCATCAGCCTGAAACGATAAGTGGTACTGTTGGTCAGTACACTGAAACGTGTTCCCTTGGGGACCGAAGAGGCGTACATATTGATATTGGTGAGTCCGTTTATACCACCCACACCGTATTCGGAGGAGGCAAGGCCTATCACGCTCTCTTTGTCACGTGTGGTCTCGTTAAGACCACTGAAGAGAGAATATGGGGTGTAACCGCTCATTGCATCATTCATCTTCACACCATTGATATAGACATCCGAGTAATTGCTCTCATATCCCCTGCTAAGATACCTCATCTGAGAGAAGTTATATGATGCCACACTCTCGAAAACATCCTGTGTCGAAGAGAGAACGGAGGGTATATCCTCGTATCCGGATCCTGTTTCGTTTGCGCCCTCGAACTCAATGGTCTCATCGTCGAAAGTGTTAATCGATACTTCGGGAGAGAGTGTGATGTTTCCAAGGTCGAAACTATTATCATTGGCGATTCTGATATTAAGGCGGGCTGTAAAATAGCCGGCAGCAGAGATCTCTATGCTGTAAGGACCATTTCCTCCTTCCGCCACAGAGATATAGAAAGTTCCATCTACGCCACTATAACAGATCTTCGAGAAGGCCGATCCGCCTTTATCACTCTTGGCTACCTTGATGGTAGCATCCTTTAACGCAGTAGAGGATATTCTGTCCAGAACCTTTCCTCTGATGCCGAAATCTTGTCCGAAAAGCAGCATACTCCACAAAAGTGCAAAAGCTGCCGCCAGTAATCTTTTGGTATTCATATTAAGTCAAATAACTATTTACCTACTTCTATATATACAGGGAGATGGTCACTGTAGCCCCCTACAAAAGAGTTCCCGCTATAGGTCCTCAAAGGATAATTTTTGTATTTTCCTTTCTGCTGAATGAGGAACTTGCGTTTGAAGACAGTACCGTAGTATCTATCCTTTGCCCCTTTGTAAATCTTCATTGATCCTTCAGAGTCGACGTCCGTCAAATTAGAGTTGACAACGATATTGTCAAAGAGACTCCATTCATCCTGATATCCGATTGACCCGTATCCTGCCTCAAGCATCTCCCAGAAGGGATTGAAGAAGCCGTTAGGTTTTACATTTTTTATACTCTTTTGGGCTCCTATGATTTCAGATAGACTTCTGTTGTAGGGATCATCGTTCATATCACCCATGATGACAATATTTATGTCAGGATAGACCCTCTGAAGCGAATCGGTATAGTTCCTGAGAGTCTGTGCAGCACCGCAACGCAAAAATTCAGAGGCTTCAGAGCCCCCTCTTCTGGATGACCAGTGGTTTACAAAGAAACAGAAGAGTTCCCCCTCTATCCTTCCGCAAACAGCAAGGATATCCCTGGTCTTGAAACCTGGACGTTCAGGAATAATGGGCTGGAATGCGTCTGACCATTCGAATTCAAATACATCAGGGCGATAAAGCAGTGCAACATCTACTCCTCGAATTTCAGGAGAGTCGTAGTGAACTATCTGATAATTAGCCTTAGAGAGCTTTTCTGTGGAAACAATGTCATCCAGAACCCTGCGGTTCTCAATCTCGCTCACACCTATAATGGCCGGAAAGTTTCTGTTAGCTGATGCGACTGAATAGATTACATACGAGATATTTGATAGCTTCTTCTCGTACTTTACCGCACTCCACTCCTTCGGTCCGGCAGGTGTAAACTCATCATCCAGAGTATTGGGATCATCCTCTGTATCGAAGAAGTTCTCCACATTGTAGAACATAATAATATGTCCCTTCTTCCTTTCTGACTCTTTAGCTCCCTTTGAAGGCTTTGCCTCGATGAGAAGAACTGAAGAGCAACAGAGGATAATAGTCCAAACGAGTCTATTGAAAATATTATTCATAAGCCACTGATAATTTTATAATCCCCACTTTGATGGTTCATACTGATTTTTAACTTTATCTGCAATCTCAGTCGGAAGGTTGGGGAAGAATGTCAGACCTGTAAATTTCTCTATTTCAGCTACAGTATAGAGGTCGCTCTGAATCGGTTCGCTCCTGTCGTAAGGTTTGTTTTCGAAATAATACCCGATGGAGCTATACGATGAACTGGAAATATTGTACTTGAGAAGGACCTTGAAATAGGCTTTAGGGAGAGCCACATCATTTCCAAGATTATCCTTAGTATAGGATATGGCTGGAGATGAAGATGTAGCCAAGACCGGTCCTGTAACTACATATAGTGTATCACATGTGCTGGAATAGCCACGCACCATGCCCTCGCATTTGGCCCAAAGATTCTGGTTGAATGAAGAGACCTGAGCCGTCATGTTGGAATAGTAAAAGGTTTGGGCATTCGTAGTGTAATTTTTGTTTCTCGATCCGGAAGGGAGCTGGTGTCCTCTGTCATATCCTCTCTCAGGCCATCCTTTATAAAGTGCAGGCTGATATTCCTGAGGTATCTTGGGGTCGTAGGCCCACTCGTCTGTTCTCGACTGTTTGCCCATGTACTCTGAACAGAGTGGATATGCAACCCACAGCGCAACCCTGTTGCGAGTATCGAATCCTAACGAATAATTCCTAATGTTCTTTCCCCCTATTTCTGTATAGTGACTTACGAACATGACTCCGCCAGTAGTATCCACGACAGGAAGTTCCATCCAACAGTTGACTTTCAAGGAGTCATCCGGATCTGGATCTGGGTCGGGGTCTGGATCTGGGTCTGGTCTGTCTCCATTCTCTTTTGATGCCTGTGTGAGTGTGAAATCAAACCTTTCACCATCAGAGAAGGTAACAGTTATCCCTACACTTCGCTGATCTTCTCCGGTATTTACAGAGTAAATAAGGGTAATGTTTGATTTGGAGCCTTTTCCGGCATCGGGAGAGACCGAGCACCATTGAGTTTCGCCATCCTTGAAGGTCAGGGATATATTCCAGCTATTGTCACTTTTTATCTTGATAAAACTTCCCTGGCAGTCATATGGAACAAAATCACTTCCAAAGTCAACCTCATTCCTCACCTTCTCCCCCTGAGTACTCTTTTCACAAGAGAAGAGGGAGAAGAGAAGAAATAAGAGAGTCAAATATCTTCTTATTGCAGATTTACTATTATTTAACATTTGCTCCAAAGATTACGCATCTGGGTTTGCTGTCACTTGTAGAGAAAGTAAGTGTCGTAGCAGATGTTACACCTGAAAGTTCGAGAGTATAGTAGTCATCTTCTGAAACTGTTACGGTGTAAGGAGTGTTGTTTGCTACCCCACTATTGGATACAAGCGGCAGAGTCACTGATTCAGAACCATTGATAGTGCCGGCATTATTAATGGTGATGGTAACTTCGCTGCTCTTTCCGTTCCATCCCAAAGCATAGAGTGACAGAGTTACCTCTCCGGTAACAGGAAGAGCTGATGCTGTAGTGTATGAACCTCCGACCTTCGAAGTACCTAGCTTGAGCGCTGTGTATGTTTCACCGTCTATTATCACCTCTTCGGAAGCGGCCTTTACACCATTGCTGACATTTGAAGTAATATCGACATTGCTGGTGTAGTCTCCTGATGTCTGGGCATCTTTTTCACGCTGGGTAATCTCACATACAGCTTCGAGATTGTCTGCGGTAAAGATTACATTTACCACTCTCTTAGTATCTGTTGTATTTGCTGTATATGTTACTGTAACAGTAGAATTTCCTTCTCCATCATTTGCAGAGAGAGTGAAATCTGAATTGTCTGAAGAGACACTCCACTTGGTATTGGAGCTGACTGTAATGTCAAATGATCCGGCATCAGATGAAAGAGTCTTGGTCTGAGGGGTGACTGACAAAGAGGGTGCTGCCTCTCCATCAGAGAATTTCACATCATCGATTCTGTAGGTATTAGCCTTGCCGGTATATCTGAGTGCTACACAGAGAGATGATTCTGAAGCATAGTCGGACAGAGATACTACCACTTCCTCCCATACGTTCACCTGACTTCCTGCTTCGAATGTCGCATCTTTGATTACTGTCCAGGTTGCCTTTTCAAAGTCACCTGCGAAATCTTTTGATACCACCACTTCGAGCTTGCTATCATCCTCTTCTTTATAATATAAAGCCTTTTTGAAAGAGAAGTTCTTGTCTGTAGCAGCTGCGACATTGAGTGAAGGACAGAGTGCAAAAGCTACTACCTGATCTAATGAAGAGCTGTATGGAGCTACCTGAATATATTTATCACTGTTGTAAACTCCGGTCTTCCATCCTGTATTGACATTGGAACCGTCTGTGGTATAGAAGAGCCAGTTATCGTTGTGGTACTCTGCATTACCATCAGTTACTGAAGAGAAATCATCCATAAAAGCATCTACAGGGCCTGCCTGACTCCATTTGCTGTAATCTCCGATAAGTTTGCCATCAGGTTCTGATGTACCACCGTTAAAGCGTTCGCCTGAAAGGCCTTCGAGGTCTGACATTGATGTAATGCTGATCTGATATGTAGGATTGGATTCTCCGTAGACCATTGCAATACCTTTGAGTGTACCGGAACCTGAAGGAACAATCTCTGCTCCGTATGTAGAGTAGCTTGACGAGAAGATAACGAACTTTTTGCCATCCTTTGATTCCATATTGATAGAGGTATGCTTGTCATTCTGGACGAATGTCTTGTTGAGGTCTGACGATACCACCTGTACATCTGATATTGCTACATAGCGAGATTCATAATTGCCTGTGAGCAAATCGGCTGCCGAGATAGCAACAGGCTCTGCCTGCCCACCGTTTGTAAGGACTGTGATATTATCAATTGGAAGTCCGTTAACTTGGAGAGAGCCCCCTTTGTATCTTTGAAGAACCAGACCAGATGTGAGTTTTACCTCCACTATATCACCCACTGCAAAGGTTGTATTGTTGGCAGAGAGGTAGAATGAGATACCTGCAGTCTCGTCAGAAACGATAAGCGTCTTAGAGGAGGTTGCATTGTTGAGTCCGCCATATTCACTGTTCCTATAGTTACTGATGACAGTCGCTTTGATAAGGTAATCCTCTGCAAGGGTAAAGTCTGAGCCCTGATAGAGCTCCCTTATGCTGGAGATCTTGTCATATTCCTTTGCAATTGCTCCTGTCTGGGATACCCTCAGTGAAGCTGTCAGTGTAGAAGTCTTGAAGTTGATGGTAGCATACCTATCTTCACCGCCATTGGGAAGCGCTGTCACTGTAACTGTAATGGAGTCTGTCATAGGATCTCCTTTTTCCATATCTACAGAGAGCCACTCTGCAGAACCTTCCGATGTCACCTTTTCGACACTCCATTCTCTGTTGGCAAAGAGTTTGATAGGAATATCACCACCATTCTTGTCAAATGAAATAGATTGGGGATTTATCCCGATCTCCGCAGGAGAAAATTCAGGATCTTTGAAACATCCTGTAACCGAAAGAAGTGCAACGAGCAACGATGCACAGAAAAAAAACTTTTTACTCATCTCTATATTTTTTATAACTTAACTTCTGATTTATGCCTCCCAGCCACTCTCAGATGGCAAAGATAGCATTTTTACATTACAAAATCATTAAAATAGAGAAAGGGCAATCCGTCAATGACAGATTGCCCTCCAACTATTAAAAAGAGTGTCAATTATTCAAAATTAACTGCAGCTACAAGAGCTCTCTTAGATTTTGCTTCGATTCTGATAACTGATTCATCTGTAATACCATCCAAAGTAAATTCGTAGTACTCTGTCAAGTCTGTAAGATGGAAAGGAGCTGAGAATGATGCACCTGTATTGCTGGCAGGGGTAAATGATATACTTTCCTGTCCGTTGATTGTACCTCCATTCTTAATGGTTACAATAATCTCTGCGCTGTCTCCATTCCAAGAGACTGCAACCATTGAGAGTTTGGTAGCTCCTGCCACTCCTGCCGGAACAGGAGCTTCAAGATACGCCGCTGCACTTCTAGGGTCAAGTTTCAAGATAGTGATAGTTTCCGAACCGTTTATATCACCTGTATTTGCCTGAGCCTTATTGCTGCTTCCTGCACTCATAGCTGATACAATATTGAAGTTGGCAGTTGTAGGATCAAAGTCTGCAGGGAGGGGAACAGGAGTTATCACGTCTGAAGGAGCACTTCCGAACAATGCTTCATCAATGTCAGACTTTGTCTGGGGTTTGAGAGATGTTCCGTAATGGATACCTCTTACAGTTCCTGTAGCATCAGAGATATACTCTTCCGCCCAAGACGATGTCTTATAGGTTTCTACATAGAATTCGTTAGAACCATCAGTAAACAGAGGTTTGTTAAGCCACTGCTTGCTTACATAGTCTGCTTTTGCAGTGATTCCGCTTACAGATACCCTCATTGCCTGATGTGCTCCTGTGAGGAACTCTGCTGCAGAGATATTAACATCCTGAATTGTAGCACCTGATTCGATTACTTCAATATCTACACCCTTTTCGTAAGAGGTGAATCGAACCTGACGCAGACCATTATAGGGAGAGTAGTAAGCTTTTGCAAGGGAAATCTTCACCTTATCTCCAATCTTGAAATCAGAGTTGAATTCGTTCTGGCCGTAGAGCATTACACCTGAATACTCTTCTCCGGTATTATCAACGACTGCAAGACACTTGAAGAGGTTTTGGTCCTGATTATAGCCGGCTACATAACCCTCTACATAGGTTGCAACACTTGCAAGAGATGCACCGTCTTCAGTATCCAGAAGGCGTGTTACCAGTTCTTTTACAGTTATTGTGGTCTCTTCAAGTTCAGGAACAAAGAATGACTTTCCTTCTGTAGTATAAGTTTGGCCGTCAATAAAGAAGGCGAAGTAGAAATTATAAGTCGTTCCACGCTGGAGTTCGTTGATGTCAATAGAATAGGTGATGGGAGAACCTGCAGTCATATACAATTCCAAAACACCCTCGTCACTCTCTCCTAACAATACGACAGTACTTAATTCAGCAGATGGCTTCAATTCATATTCCAGGAGAAAATCGACAGTAGAGTTGTCTTCAGAGAGAGAGATCTCAAAAGTGTTGAATGTGATAGGTACATCAAATGCGGCAATGTCAGATTCTACTACAGGGAAGAGCTGCTGAGTGGTACCGTAACAGCTTGCTACACCCGAGATGGCTGCTATATTCAGGTGACCAATAACACTCTTTGCCCAGGATACACCCTTATAGGTCCTGACAATAACCTCTTCTTTTGTGAATATATCTTCAAAATAAGTATTGACATTGTTGCTTGAACCATCGTTCCATACAGCACCCAGACCGTTCTTGCTCTGAAGATTAATTACCTCAACCCTCATTGCCTGATAGTCACCGCTGTTGAACTGTGCCGCTGTAATCTGAGGAATAGTGAAACTGTTTCCACTGCTTATAAGTTCAATATCATCTGAGTAGCTATCCCATACGATTTCGCGAAGTTCATTGTAGATATCAAGTTTCGCACCGGCAAGTCTGATTCTTACCTTGTCACCGATATTGAAATCATTTACGAATGCACCATCCTTGTCATATATGTACATACCGGAATTGGCTTCTCCGGATGCATCTGCTACGGCAAGCGCCTTGTTAAGGTTTCCTTCATCACCATCACCCACTACGATACCTTCTACATAAGTAGCGACACCGGCAAGAGATGTTCCACTCTCTGCAGTAAGGAGGAATTCAACAAGTTCCTTGACGGTAATAGTTGTCTCTGCCAAAGCAGGAATGAAGAAGACTGTAGACTGAGTATACTCTTTGGAATCTACAACGAGAACTGCTGTAAATTCATAATTTACACCACGTTCGAACTGTGCGATATCGATAGAGTATGAGATGGGTGATTCTATAGGATTGATAGCAAAATTCTGAGATTCCGAACTTCCCTCTTTCTTTGCCCTGATGTAAGCTGCAGAGACCTCTTTTTCGTTAACTGTATATTCTATGGCAAAATTTATATTTGCAAGATCTTCTGAAGCCGATACTTCGAACGATTTGAAATTGACAACTGAAGTAAATGCTGCAATATCAGATTCTACTACAGGGAAGAGCTGCTGGGTATCACCATAACAACTTGCAACACCAATAATGCCTCCTATAACATCTTCAGGGATTGCGTTTGATGCCCAAGATACACCCTTATAGGTTCTAACTGCGATCTCTTCACCTGAGTCATCGGCGAAAATAGTATTTACATTATTGTTTGTACCGTCATTCCATACAGCACCCGGACCGTTCTTGCTCTGAAGATTAATTACCTCAACCCTCATTGCCTGATAGTCACCGCTGTTGAACTGTGCCGCTGTAATCTGAGGAATAGTGAAACTGTTTCCACTGCTTATAAGTTCAATATCATCTGAGTAGCTATCCCATACGATTTCGCGAAGTTCATTGTAGATATCAAGTTTCGCACCGGCAAGTCTGATTCTTACCTTGTCACCGATATTGAAATCATTTACGAATGCACCATCCTTGTCATATATGTACATACCGGAATTGGCTTCTCCGGATGCATCTGCTACGGCAAGTGCTTTGTTGAGGTTTCCACCGTCACCGTCACCTACCACGATACCTTCCACATAAGTACCGACATTTATGAGTGAAGAGCCTGATTCGAGAGTCTTGAGCACTTCTACGAACTGAGCGACTGTGAGGATGGTCTCATCTGATGTGATAAAGAGTTTTTCAGAACCTTCGTAACATCTCTCTCCGATCTTCACATAAGCCTTGAATGAATAAGAGGTTCCCTTTTCAAGACCTGTAAGAGTAGCTGTAAAAGATTCAGAAACAGCATCAGCCTTAAGCTCTGCATATTCCTCGTCTTCTGATTTCTTCCAGTAGAAACCTGCTTCGGTAATATCGGAAACTTCGCCTTCATATACAAATGAGCCGCTGAGCAGCGCGCTTTCCATATTGTCTGAGAGCTGTGCTTCACCTGTAGTAACTGCAGGTTTACCAGTGAATCTGGCACCAGTCATCTCAGCGAAGTCTTTTTCTCTTTGAGGAACCAACTGATAAACACCGCTGTAGCTATTGCAAAGACCATACACGGTACCTGCTCCCTGAGGAACTTTCTGTGTTGACCATGAGGGACCTTCGCTTCTTGTATACATCAGGAATGATGCACCATCTTCTGTTTCGATTACAGGGCTGTCTGCCATAGTCTTTTCCAAATCTGAAGAGACTACCTGTGCAGTCATCTTGACATACATTGATTCGTAAGTACCTTTAACGAAATCTTCACCATTTTCTACCAAAGTTGCCTTAGGTTCTTCTTTGCGGCCTGTTCCTGATACCATTGCTGTATTTTCAGGAGTAAACTGAAGAAGCTGGTGATAATACTTGATATTACCGCCTTTGAGTTTCACTTCCACCTCATCACCGAATGCGAAGTTGGTGTATGCATCGGTGTACAGAAGGATACCCGCTGTTTCATCCTGTATGAAAAGATTTTTGCTGGAAACTGTCTGAGGATTGGAACCTGAAGAGATTACGATACCCTTGACTATCCATGGTTCCTTGATATCAATAGCATCTGTAGTGTTTCTATCAAGATCCTTTGCGATATCCCTGAGTTCCTTAACGCTCTTGTAAACCCATGCGTTGGGCTTCGTTACACCTTTCTGATAAACTCTTACAGAAGCGAAGATCTGCTTGTCAGTTCTGAAATAGATCCTTACGGCTCTTTCATAGTTGACGGAGTCTGTAACGTTCTTCTGTGCTGTCAAGGTAATAACCTGACCTTCGGTCTGGCCGCCTTCTTGAGGATCGACTGTGATCCAGTTGGCATTTTCATCACCCCAAGGGTTTTCCACCTGAATGTCAACACTCCAGGGTCTGTTACTCTTGAGTGTAATTTGAACCGGTCCAGTAGGGATAGAGTCAATAATGACCTCTTCCGCTGAGACAGTAATGTCTACAGGGACGATCTGACCGTCATCTTTTTTACAAGATGTGGCAAAAATAGCTGAAGCAGCTATCAATGCACTGATTAATAACTTTTTAAGCATAACTATAATTAGGTTTGAATTGTTCAATTAAAACAACATGCGCAAAGATAATCTATTTTTTTCTAAAGAGCATCTGCGGAGTAATCTCTTCAAATGTTTCTTTATTGCTCTCCCTTATGAGAACTCGTCCACTATCCCAGTTGGAAGGCCAACCTCCGATAATATGTCCAAGGAAAGTAACTGATATTGAATGATATCCTTTCTTAAGAGCCACAGAATAATCCATTGTCGAGAACCTCTTTACCTTACCATCGTTGCTGATGATAAGCTCACCGTCAAGCGAAAGATCATTGTTGTTTGTAGAGAAATAGTAGATTCCGTCCTCAGGAATGTAGATATAGCCGCTTGCAACTGCGCCATACTGTGGAAAGTTACGCATCACATTATTAGATGGCTCCTGCGAACGAATCTCCTTAAGATCTGAAATTGACTTTTCATAACCTCTCACACCCTTTGCTCCCCTGTCATAGGATTCAAGAGCCTTGAGGAAACTCTCCCTGGTAAGGAAATCGCCATATACCACCTTAAGATTAAGGCCCGGCTCCACATCAACCGGCTCCAAGGCCTCTCTGAAGTTCTCTTTGACGACTTCGATTGTCCTGACAGATGAGAGTCTGCCGGTAGGAAGAAGCGATCTTATCTTCAAAACGGAACTTTTGTCTATGACTATGGGTTCACTATAGCGTGCGGATCCTGCATCCGGTTCGCTGCCGTCAAGTGTATAGACCATTTCCACAGGTCTTGATGTCGTGAACTCAAGCACGGCATTGTCTGTAAAGGCCACCCGGCTGCACGAGCCATAAGGCTGCTCGGGAAGGGGGATGTGATAGTTGATTCCGCGCCGGTCAAGCCTGCGGAGATAGCTTCTTTCCAGACGATTGCAAAAACTCTTGAAGTCCTTATTCTCCAGTGGAGTCCAAGCAATCTCAGCAAGAGCGATGGCACGCGGATAAATCCTGTACTCCCTGATAGATTCATCATACATATATTCTGACCATGTATTTCCCTGGACTCCAATGATATGACCTTCAAGACCCAAAGTCTTCAAGGTATCCGGAACGGGATTATAGGAATAGACCTTCTCGAGAGGAACATACCCGCCTATGGTGACAGGCTCGCATTTTTTATCCCCTTGGAAAAAATCAAGATACATACCTCCCGAGACAGGTGTCATTATGGCATCATGTCCCCCAAGTGCAGCCTCTATACCACCTTCAACACCTCTCCAGGACATCACAGTGGCACTCTCGGGAAGTCCTCCTTCGAGAATTTCATCCCATCCGATAATCCTGCGGCCGTATTTTTCCACGATTTTTTCGACTCTGCTGACAAAATAACCCTGAAGCCTCATTTCAGGAGAGACCCCATTGATGGAATCAGACAGTCCCTGTTCTTTTATTACCTTCTGACACAGAGGGCATTTTTCCCATTCGCCCTTGGGACACTCATCTCCACCGATATGAATATACTCTGAAGGAAATATCTCGACAAGTTCGGCAATGACATCTTCAATGAATTTGAATGTACTCTCTTTGCCTGCACACATTACCACATCCTCAACACCCCATATGATTCTGGAGGGGGTCTTTACAGAGCGGCAGCTTATCCATGGATAGGCCGAGATGGCGCTGAGCGCATGTCCGGGCACCTCTATCTCCGGAATAATGGCAATCTGACGTTCTTGTGCATACCTTACCAGTTCACGGAGTTCATCCTGAGTGTAGAAACCACTATGAACAAAACCCTCGCCCTCAACTCTTTCGGAGCCAATTTCAGTAAGCAAGGGATACTTCTTGACCTCAAACCTCCAGCCCTGATCATCAGTAAGGTGGAAGTGCATTACATTGAACTTGAGCTCGGACATGATGTCCAGATGCTTCTTTACATCCTCCACAGGAAGAAAATGCCTGCACGGATCCAGATGAAGACCACGGTACTTGAAACGGGGATAGTCTGTTATATTGACTGCCGGTATTTGGGCACTGGTAACATCGCATGGCACGAGTTGGACCAGTGTCGCCATTCCATAGAAGAGACCAGCCTTATCAGCTGCAGTTATTGTTATCTTGCCATCACTCACCTCCAGACGGTAACCCTCAGCCGGAAGGTCGACATCCTCGCTTCGCAGGAGTTCAACAACACCCTTTCCGCAATCCTCAGATGAAAGGACAATACCATTGACTGAGAGGAACTTCTCCCTATAAAATGAAGCAATGGCATCAGCCTCGTCATCTGTTCCGACAATTGCTGTACCATTTTCAAAGACAAAAGGTCTGCACGATGACGCTTCGACCCGGACCGGAGCCGGAATGACTGCCAGCTCAACACTCTTTTTACAGCTGCAAAGTAAAAAAAGCGCAACCAATACGGTGATTACTCTTCTTGTATCGTTCATACTGTTTTCGTTATTTATTATTTTACAAAAATAACATTTTTAAATAACTTTGCACCTATATTTTCAATTAATACCGTTTTTATGAAAAACATCCAAACAATTATCACAATGTGTGCTTTTACCTTCTGTCTGGCGTGTGGTTGCACAAACTGCAATAACGGGCAACTGCCTTTGAAAGAGGGCTCCCTCGAAGAGGTATACCTCACAGAAACTACAACAGATTTCTCATTCTGGGCACCCACTGCCAATGAAGTAGTACTGAACCTTTATCATGACGGAGCCAAAGGTGAACCATTTAACACCATAAAGCTCAAGCGCCACAAGGATGGTTCATGGCGCACAAGCATTGAAGGCAATCTTACAGGCATTTTCTATACCTTCAAAGCAAAAATTGGAGAAAAGTGGCTTGAAGAGACTCCCGGTATCTTTGCAAGAGCCACAGGTGTAAACGGAGCACGAGCTGCAATCGTGGATTTCAGAGCACTGAATCCTCAGGGATGGGACGAAGACAAAGCCCCGCTGCCATCATCATTCAATGATATCATTCTATATGAACTTCACCACAGGGATTTCTCCATTGACCCTTCATCGGGCATCACTAATAGAGGTAAATTTCTGGCTCTCACTGAAAAAGGCACCACCAATGCAAAAGGAGCATCTACAGGGATAGACCATCTCAAGGAACTTGGAGTGACCCATATCCACCTAATGCCCAGTTATGATTACTCGTCTGTCGATGAAGAGCACCTGGAACGCAATGAATACAACTGGGGCTATGACCCTGTAAACTACAACACACCTGAAGGCTCATACTCTACAGACCCTTTTGATCCTACAGTGAGAATCAAAGAGTTCAAACAGATGGTCAAGGCGCTTCATGAGGCTGGAATATGTGTAGTAATGGATGTTGTATACAACCATCTTTCCGATGCCGGATCAAGTGCTTTCGAAAGAAGTGTCCCCGGTTATTTTTTCAGAATGAAGGAAGATGGAGGCTACGCTGACGCTTCCGGATGTGGCAACGAGACTGCCAGCGAAAGGGAGATGATGCGCAGGTTCATGGTAGAATCAGTAGTAAGATGGGTCAAGGAGTACCACATCGACGGATTCAGGTTTGACCTCATGGGAATTCACGATATCACCACCATGAACCAGATACGCAAGGCTCTGGATGAGATCTCCCCCAATATTGTCATCTACGGTGAAGGATGGGCCGCATCTACTCCTGCATTTGATGCAGACAGTATGGCTATGAAGGCCAATATCTACAGGATGCCGGGTATCGCCGCATTCAGCGACGAGCTGCGTGATGCCATCAGAGGTCCCTTCAGCAATGATGAAAAGGCTGGGTTCTTTGCAGTGGAAGAGGACTTGCGCGAAAGTATAAAGTTCGGTATTGCAGGAGCAATAGAACATCCACAAATCGATTATTCAAAAGTCAACTATACAGACAGGGCATGGGCAGCCGAACCATCTCAAATGATCTCCTACGTTTCATGTCACGACGACTTGTGTCTGGTAGACAGAATCAAAGCCTCTTTAGGCAACCCAGACGAAAAGGAGATTATAAAACTTGACAAGCTCGCACAGACTATCGTGTTCACTTCGCAGGGAATTCCCTTCATTTACGCAGGAGAAGAGGTATTCAGAAACAAGAAAGGTGTACACAATACATTCAAAAGTCCCGACGATGTAAATGCAATCAACTGGAACAACAAGACCCGCTACAGAGATCTGTTCGAATATTATCAGGGTCTTATTGCCTTGAGGAAGGCACACCCGGCATTCAGGCTGGCAAGTGCAGACTTGGTACGCAAGCATCTTGAATTCCTCCCTTCCGACAATATCGGTGTAGTCGCTTTTGCATTGAACGCTAATGCCGGAGGAGATGTATCTGAACGTATTGTCGTTATCTTCAATGCCAATGACCAGAAGGTAGATGTCGACATTCCTGCCGGAGATTATATTGCCGTATGTGCAAAAGGAAAGATCGATCTTGCAGGTCTCTTTACCGTCAGCTCCGACAGGGTCAGAGTAGGCGCCAGAGAGGCTCTTATCCTCTGCTCTAATCTTTAATATAGTGTAGTGAATCTTACTCGAAGAGGATGATTGCGATTCTGCAACCATCCTCTTTGTCATTATTTATGATAGAGGGATGTTTCTGAGATTACACAGTCGAGAGGCTTGTCACACTCCTCGACAGGGACCTTGGGAACAAGCTGGAAATCAAAGCACACTCCAATAGTATAAGGCCGTCCCTCCTTAGTGGAAGCTGACAGGAGGCGGTCATAGTATCCCTTTCCACGCCCCATTCTGGAACACTGCGCATCAAAAGCCACTCCGGGCACAACTGCCAGATCCATATCGTCTATAGACGCCTCAGGAGAGTCATTCGAAGGCTCCGGTATGGCAAAAGACTCCCCTGCCACCATTGCAGCAGCTCCTTCAAAAAGTCGGATTCGAAGATTGTCCCCCTCAACTACAGGCAGATAAACCTCTTTTCCTTCGTTGTAAGCCTGAATCACTGTCTGCTTGGTGAAGACCTCGTCGTCCATTGACCAATAAAAGAGTATCTTTTTTGACTTTTTATATTCGGGATGCTCAAGAAGCCTCTCCATTACAGCATCCGAACGCCTGATCTTCTCCTCCAGAGGAATCAGTTTTTTGACAGAAGAGATCTGTTTTCGCAATATTTTCTTTTCCTGTATAATCATATCAACGGAATGTTTAAAGCTATTGTGCGAATATATGTATAATTACTACAATCTTGAAAGTATTTAGTAGCTTTATTGTCTTATATATACGATATTTCGTGTGAGTAAAATGAAAGCAAGAATCGCGAATAGGCTTCAGAGTGCACTCTGGGGCACCATCGTGAGTCTTGAGGCCCTTGGAA
>CALZHC010000006.1 GCA_945787505.1 uncultured Alistipes sp. | reverse complement strand
CTGTGAACGGGAGGGGCCCACGAAGTGGGAGGGATTTAGTTTTCAGGACATTACCACTTTAATATCACTTTAATATCACTTTAGTATCTGGTGTAAAAAAAGAGGCTGTTTTTTTGGTCAGCCTCTTTTTAACTTTAAGGAAGTTCTCAATTGAAGAAATTCTTCAAATAAGGGAATACCACATCAGAAATGTTTCTGATTACAGGTACGATGGCTGACCCATTCAGAGTCTCTTCTGGAATCAGTTTAAACCATGACTCGTTTATAAAATCTACAAGGTTAAACAACACTCCTAACACCAATGCAGCAGCAGCTACAGAAAGTACCATACCAAGCAGACGATTAAGCCATCCCAAAGTAGCAACCTTTAGAATCTTTTCCAGAAGAATACCTAACAAATTCATCAACACCACGACAGCGATGATTATAACTACGAAAGAGATGGATTTGACCACCTGCTCTGAAGCGTTGATCCATTGGTGAAGATAGGTTGATAGAAGTGATGAGAATTTGCTTGCAAGAAAAATTCCAAGCAGCAGACCCGCTATGCCGCCAACCTGACGTACAAGTCCGTCTTTGAAGCCCTTGAATAGGGCAATAGCAGCTATTGCGCAAATAATAATGTCGATAATGTTCATAATTCGCGAAGTTATGAAAGATTACTATCTTTTACAAAAAATATGTATATTTGGCGTTTATTTTTGAGAACTTATATAAAATTATATTTACCGATATGTTTAGAGAGTATACGGGTTTGGATTTGGTTGGACTGTCAACCGAGGTTTTGGAATATTGGAAGTCAGAGGATGTATTCAGAAAATCATTGAAGATGGCTGAAGGCGCTCCGCGTTTCGTATTTTTCGAAGGTCCCCCTTCTGCGAACGGAATGCCCGGTATACACCATGTCATGGCGCGTTCGATAAAAGACTCCATCTGCCGTTACAAGAGCAGGAAAGGATTCCTTGTGGAAAGAAAAGCGGGATGGGACACACACGGTCTTCCTGTTGAGCTCGGTGTCGAAAAGATGTTGGGTATCACCAAAGATGACATCGGAAAGAAAATCAGCGTTTCTGAATACAACAACTGTTGCCGCAAGGAGGTGATGAAATATACCAAAGAGTGGGTAAACATGACAGAACGTATCGGTTATTGGGTGGATACGGACAATCCGTACATTACCTACGACAACAGATACATCGAAACATTGTGGTACCTCCTCAAGGAGATCTACAAGAAAGGATACCTCTACAAAGGCTACTCCATACAGCCATACTCACCGGCTGCAGGTACAGGACTGAGCACCCACGAACTTAACCAGCCAGGCTGCTATAGAGATGTTAAGGATACGACAGCCGTAGTGCAGTTCAAGGTGCTGAGAAATGAGGCTTCAGAAAAGCTATTTGCAGCAGCGGGTGATACACCCGTTTACTTCCTGGCATGGACTACCACACCATGGACACTGCCTTCAAATACAGCTTTGTGTGTGGGCCCCGGCTACCAGTACGCACTCGTGGAATCTACTAACCCCTACACCTCAGAACCGGCAGTATATGTATTGGCAAAAGACCTTATCCCTGCCCATTTCAATGACAAGATCCCCTACAGAGTTTTGGATGCATCATTCAAGGGTACAGAACTTGTTGGAATAAGCTATGAGCAGCTCATTCCATGGATTAATCCCGGAAAAGGTGCATTCAGAGTGATTCCGGGAGACTATGTGACAATTGAAGACGGTACAGGTATAGTCCATATTGCGCCCACTTTCGGTGCAGACGACGACAAAGTAGCCAAAGCTGCAGGAGTGCCTCCCCTAAGAGTTATAGATGCAGCCGGACTTCCACAGGCACAAGTTGACAGGACAGGCAAGATGTATCGCATAGAAGATCTCGATGCACAGTTCGTAGCCGATAATGTCAATGTAGACCTCTACAAGGAGTTTGCAGGAAGATATGTCAAGAACGCCTACGACCCTGATGCCGACAATGATACTCCTACCCTTGATGTAGATATCTGTGTAATGCTCAAACAGCAGAACAAAGCGTTCAAGATTGAAAAGCATACCCACAACTACCCCCACTGCTGGAGAACTGACAAACCTGTCCTCTACTACCCTCTCAATTCGTGGTTCATCAGGACCACCGCAGTTCAGCAGAGAATGATCGAACTGAACAAGACCATCAAGTGGAAGCCAGAATCCACAGGAACCGGACGCTTCGGCAAATGGCTTGAAAACCTCCAGGACTGGAATCTCTCAAGAAGCAGATATTGGGGAACCCCCCTTCCGATCTGGAGGACAGAAGATGGCAAGGAGGAGATCTGCATTGGTTCAGTGGCAGAACTTTATCAACAGATCGAAAAGGCTGTAGCGGCCGGCATAATGACAGTGAATCCATTGAAAAATGCCGGATTCGACCCTGCTGACACATCAAAGGAAAACTACGACAAGATTGACCTGCATCGCCCTTATGTAGACGAAATCTACCTCGTATCAGAGAGCGGAAGAAAGATGGTAAGAGAGAGTGACCTCATCGACGTATGGTTCGACTCAGGTGCAATGCCATACGCACAAGAAGGCCTTGCAAAGAAGGACTCACCCGTATTCGGACAGACTGCTGACTTCATAGCTGAAGGAGTCGACCAGACCCGCGGATGGTTCTTCACATTACACGCCATAAACACGATGGTAAGCGACAAGTGTGCATTCAAGAGCGTCATCTCAAATGGTCTGGTCCTCGACAAGAAGGGAGACAAGATGTCAAAACGCCTTGGCAATGCAGTAGACCCCTTTGCAATTCTCGACAAATACGGTCCGGATGCCCTCAGGTGGTATATGCTTACCAATACCCAGCCTTGGGAGAACCTCAAGTTCAATGAAGACGGAGTAGATGAAATAAGGAAGAAATTCTTTGGAACACTATACAACACATATTCGTTCTTCGCACTCTACGCGAACCTCGACAAGTTCACAGGTCATGAACCTGAAGTTCCTGTAGAGGAGAGAACAGAAATAGACAGATGGATCATATCGCTTCTCAACACACTCATCCTCAAGGTTGAAGAGTGCTATGAGGATTACGATGTTACCACGGCCGGCAGACTCATTCAGGACTTTGTCTGCGACAACCTCTCTAATTGGTATGTGAGACTCAACAGAAAAAGATTCTGGGGCGGAGAGATGACAAAAGACAAACTTGCTGCATACCAGACACTCTACACAGCACTTGAGGCAGTAGCCATGATGGCGGCTCCTATTGCCCCTTTCTTCATGGACAGACTATTCCTTGATCTGAATGCCATGTCCGGAAGACATAACGAGAATTCCGTACATGTGGCACCTATGCCCTCAGCAGAGAGAAACCTCATAGATCCTGACCTTGAAAGCAGGATGGATCTGGCCCAGAGATGTTCGTCCATGATACTTGCACTCAGACGCAAGGTAAATATCAATGTAAGACAGCCTCTGGCAAAGATGATTATTCCCATTCCTGTCCTCGACCCTCAGATCGAAGAGAGATTTGAAAAGGTCAAATCACTGGTTCTCAACGAAGTGAATGTTAAAGAAGTTGAGTACATCAAGGATACAGCAGGTCTGATTACCAAGAAAATCAAACCCAACTTCAAGCTGCTTGGCAAGAAATATGGAAAGCAGATGAAGGAGATCTCTGCATACTTCAACAATATGTCACAAAATGAAATTGCAGACATTGAAAGGTCAGGAGCTCTGTCACAGAACTACACCCTTTCACTGGCATCCTCAGATGTGGTTCTCGAACCTGCCGACTATGAAATCATCTCGGAAAACATGCCCGGATGGCTTGTAGCGACAGACGGTCAGCTGACAACAGCTCTCGACATCACTGTTACTTCCGAACTGAAAAACGAAGGAGTGGCACGCGAATTGATTAATAGAATACAAAGGCAGAGAAAAGATTGCGGTTTTGAAGTTACGGACAAAATCATAGCGAGAATCGAGTCCAGAGAGGATATTTCGGAAGCCGTTAAATCTTTTGGAGGCTATATTGCATCACAGACACTTGCATTAAATGTTGAAGTAGTTGAAAACCTCGCAAACGGAAATGATGTAGAGTGGATTGATGACAATAAGATTAAAATTGAACTGATTAAACAATAGTTTTTCATCTGATGAGTGACAAAGATTATATGAGAATCGCTATAGATCTGGCATCACGCAATGCCGGTTCTATAACCGGAGGACCCTTTGGAGCTGTAATCGTGAAGGATGGGTCAATAGTTGCGCAGGCATCTAACAGTGTCACTGTGGACAATGACCCTACAGCACATGCAGAAGTAAATGCCATCAGAAAAGCGTGTAAGGCACTCGGTACCTTCAACCTTTCAGGATGCACCATTTATACAAGCTGTGAACCCTGCCCGATGTGTCTCTCGGCTATCTATTGGGCCCACATCGATAAGGTCTTCTACGCAGCAGATAAAGATGATGCTGCCAGAGCCGGATTTGATGATGACTTCATATACAAAGAGTTATCACTTCCCATCACTCAAAGGAGAGTCACATTCAACAGAATCTCTGAGACAGAAGGCCTTAAGCCTTTTATCATGTGGCAGGAAAACATGGAAAAAATAGACTATTAACCAATAATTTGAACCACAATGGAAGAAGATGTAAAGAACACCACAGTCGAAAAATTACGTTACAGCGATGAAGAACTGCAGGAATTCAAGGAGATTATCCTTGCCAAACTGGATAAAGCCCGTGACGATTATTCGCAGTTGATGGCTTCGATAACACATAGTTCCAGCAATGACATCGAAGACACCTCTCCCACTTTCAAGGTTATGGAAGAAGGTGCCTCATCACTTTCAAAAGAAGAGATCGGTCAGCTAGCACAGAGGCAGCAAAAATTCATCCGTAACCTCGAGGCAGCTTTAGTAAGAATTGAAAACAAGACATACGGTATTTGCCGCAAGACAGGCAAACTTATCCCCAAGGAGAGGCTGAAACTTGTTCCTCATGCAACTCTGAGCGTAGAAGCTAAATTAGAACAATAATGGCCTTTTCCAAGAAAACCAGAATTACAATTATCTCCATATTTGCTGTTCTTTTAGTATTGGCTGATCAGATTTCAAAAATCTGGGTCAAGACCAATATGACCATAGGAGAATCTATAAGTGTATTTGGAGATTGGTTTCAAATCCTTTTTGTTGAAAATCCGGGAATGGCCTTCGGAATGGCTTTCGGAGGAGATGTCGGCAAATATCTCCTCACGGGGTTACGGTTGGTTCTATTTGTCATAATGCTCCTTTGGATAAGGAAACTTACCAAGAAGGAGGAGACACCTATGGGTGTTTTGATAGGACTGACAGCCATTATGATAGGCGCATTGGGAAACATTATCGACTGTATGTTCTACGGTGAAATATTCTCCCAGTCGACAGCCACTCAGGTTTCAGAATTCGTTCCCCTTGGCACTGGCTACGGTAGTTTCATGCTCGGACGCGTTGTGGATATGCTCTACTTCCCTATCATAGATGTGATTCTGCCGGACTGGTTTCCTTTCAATGCAGGTGAAAGGTTCATCTTTTTCAGACCCATATTCAATATCGCAGATTCATGTATTTCTGTCGGAGCAGTATATCTTCTGATCTTCCATTGGAAATTCATATCAAAAGAGATGGCCAATGAAAGGAAAAAGTAGAAAGTTGATAGCAGGTACAATTATATTGTTCTTGATTTCAGTCTTTCAGATAAATGCGAAAGATACACCCGACTCGACAGGAAATAAGAAGTTCATACTCGGTTTTGATGGTGGTATGATGTTGCACACAGGCTACCTTGTCAATAAAGTGGAGCCTGCTTCACTCACCCATAACGGAGCTACCTTCGGAATAGGCGGAGCCTTGAGACTTCATCTGAGAAATAATTTCAGAATAGGAAGTGAAGGATATGTCTCCACCATGAATTACAGGCAAAACGGTAGTTTTTCCAAAACTTTCTGGGCAGGTATTCTCGGTGATTGGTCGTTAATATTAGGAGAATTCAGACCTTTCATAGGTGTTACAATTGGCGGAGGGACTGTTACCCATTGTATTATTGAAGAAGGGAGTATAGACAGTTGGGAGAAAAAGGTGTGCTACTTCAACAAAAAGCCCTTTTTTGCCTTGGCTCCTTTTTTGGGATGCGAATATGCACTTACAAAGACGGTCAGGCTAATCCTCAAAACTGATTTTCTGATGGGATTTTCCTCAAAAGATTTTCACTTTCCCTCAGGTCCCAGACTCTACTTTGGATTCATATTTGCACACTAATTTACAGAATAGGACAAAAACCTCATTTTTGATAAAATGAGGTTTTTTCTTTTATTTATTCTACTCACCTTTGCACTCAAACAATGAGGGACCGGAATATGATAAAAGAGAAATTTGCTGAAAAATTCGACATCACTCAGGACGATATACTCCCGGGTGAGAGAACTACAATGAAAGTGACATACACAGTTGCAGCCTTTGTCTCTCTTGTCATATCTCTCATTTCAGTAATCCTTTAAATAGATTATCAGGGTATGAGGCGCGAGATTGAAATCAAACAACACGACAGGCAAGATTGCGGTGCAGCTTCTCTGGCATCGTTGAGTGCTTACTACGGACTGAAACTTCCTCTTTTCAAAATACGTCAGGCATGCGGGACTACACAAGAGGGTACATCTCTTCAGGGAATCATCGACGGTGCCCATGAAATCGGAATGTGTGCGACCGGACTTGAATCTGTTGAAAAGAGTATGGAAGACCTGCGCTCTATACCACGCCCTGTCATACTTCATCTGAAGAAGGAGAACGGATGGCTTCATTTCGTTGTCCTGTATAAGATAGGTAATATAAAGTCAGAGATAATGGACCCTGAGACAGGAAGACTGACAAAGATATCCAATGAAGAGCTCCTACGGGAGTGGAGCGGTTATCTTGTCGACCTCTATCCTGACGAATCATTCCTCAAGGGAGACTTTACCGGATCTTTCAATGAGAGATTTAGGAGAGTAATTTTGCAACACAGAAAAAAATTGGTTCCGGCACTGACCGGCTCCATCGCTTACATATTTGCGACATTGAGCACTTCGCTGTTCCTTAAGTATCTGATTGATGAGGTGATACCTGAAAAAAATGTTTTTCTACTAACTCTTATATCTTGCTGTATGGCGCTTCTTGCCATTTGTTCTACGTTTGTCAGTTATTATCGATCATTACTCCTGCTCAGATGCTCTGTCGAAATGGACTATAGTCTAATAGTCAATTATTTCGGAGCACTATCCAGGCACTCATCTTCTTTTTTCAGTACCAGGAGCAGCGGAGAACTCAATTCCCGTATCGGTGATGTTTACCGTATTAGAAACTTCATTACATCCAGGGTGCTGCTGATAGTGGTATCGGTGGCAACATTAATAATCTCCACGGTGATTCTCTTCTCTTACAATGATAAACTTGCAATAGTAGCAATTAGTTTCACCCCATTGTATCTGATAATTCACCTCTACTCAGGAAAGAATACAGAACGTTTCAGCAGGCAGATTCTCAAAGAGAACAGTGCATTCGAAGCACTTTCCATAGAGAGTATTTCATTAATTCCACATCTGGTGGGATTTGATTCATTCAGACATACAATGCGTAAGTTGAAGAAGGCATACGCCTCACGTTCCCTATCCCTGTTCGAGTGCGGCAGATTCATTGCTAAAATCAACTCCGTAAGTGAACTCCTTTCAAAGACAATAGTTATCACCACGCTCGTCTACGGTTCATTCCTCACGTCAAAAGGCGAGATTACAGTAGGGGAATTGATTACTTTCATCTCCCTCATAGGAATCTTTACTGCTCCGGTATGCACACTTATAGAGAGTAATAAAGAGATAAGCGAAGCCAAGTGCGCAGCCCAAAGACTATTTGAGATAATAGAGAGCACAGAGGCAGACGAAGAGGAAGATATAAAGTATCCTGTGACACTTATGAAGGGTGGTGATATAGTTATCAGCGGCCTCTCTTTCACATTTAAGGGTGGAAAGGAGGTATTCAAAGGAATATGGGACCGAATACCGTACGGAAAGATAACTCTCATCAAAGGTGGCAACGGCTCAGGAAAAAGCACTCTTGCAAGGCTTATTACCCGGGATTTGACCCCAACTGCCGGAACTATTTCTGTCAACGGTGAGGCAATAGGCCGTTTTGCGCTGAGGGATTTCAGAAAAAGTGTCTCACTGGTTCCACAGAGGACAGCCATAATAAACGGCACCATTATGGAAAACATTACCTTAGGTGAGAACTGTCCGGATTTCAACTGGCTGCTCTCATGCTGCGTGTCTGCAGGACTGGGAAAGTATCTTGAGGAATCTCCACAAGGGGTCTTCACCAAGGTTGGAGAGAACGGGAAACTTCTTTCAGGGGGAGAGATCCAAAAGATCGCACTGGCGAGGGCTTTTTACAGAAGGCCTTCAATACTAATCCTTGACGAAGCAACTTCACAGATGGATGCTGCCTCCAGAAAAGATATCGGAAGAAGGCTGGCAGACCTGTCGGGAAATGGTGTTACAGTCATTGTCATATCACATGACAACGATTTCAACACTTTGGCCGACCATATTGTAGACTTAGATGAAAACGATTGCGCAATCGCAGGCCAAGACTGTATGCCTGATTGAAATACAGTCTGATTAATACTATAAAATATGAGAACAATTGACACAAAGACCGCTGTTATGATTGTGGGCGGAGCATCGTGGTTAAAGGAACTTCTGGCTTTGTTGATCAAATTCAGAGATGCACTTATTGAAGGATTTATGGACGGATGGAACAGTTAGTGCGCTATGGAAAAATTTGTTATTCTCGATCGCAACGAAGCGATATGTATCAGAGGAGGAGATTCTGATGACACATTCATCAAGGAACTTGTCAGAATCCTTGGCGAATTACTCGGATCCGGACTTAAACGTCTGTTTGATAAATTGAAGGATGGTTCGACACCCCGTACTGAACCGGAGCCAGAACCACAGTCTTAACGATTATTCCGGGAGCAGAGCAATCTGCTCCCTGTTCAGACAATGAAATTATTATCTCTGATTATCTGTTCTCTAACTGCCCTTGGCAACCAATGGGGATTGAAAGAGTGTATAGAATATGCACTTGAAAACAACTTCTCTGTTCTGAAATCATATATAAATGTAAAAGAGGCTAACAGTTCTCTGGAAAGCAGTTATTTGTCATTGGCACCCTCACTTTCCCTTGGTGCCGGATATGGATTCACAGAGGGTTCTCTTTCAGCTACAGTAAGTGCAACATATAGCCTGAACGAGACGGTGGAGGGAGGTTTTGGAATAGCCTATGCAAAGAGTGATGCAGCAATAGCAACGGTGCGCCACGGACTTGAACTCGACAGGATAGTCTTGTCAGTACTTGAGGCTTATATGAATATCCTGCTATGTAAGGAACTTGTAACAATAGCGGAGACCGGCTACGACTCTGCTTTGAGCATGAAGAGAGAGGTAGAGGCGCTCGTCTTAGAAGGAAGACGTGCAGAATCTGCATTGGCAGAGATTGAATCTCAGGTCACAGGTGAGATGGTCAATTTGGTCACCTGCAGAAGCGACCTCAGAAGAGAGAGAGAGAAGCTAAGACTTATCCTCTCACTTCCCTATAGTGAGTACACCGGTTCCGAGTTCGACATCAGCGGAGAGGAGTTCTCTTCGGAAGAGATGGTTTCTCAAGATTACTCAGACCCTACATCCTTTATATATTACGTTGAAAATATGAAGATTCCCACTCTTGAGCTTAAACAGAGCGATCTGACATACAAATTAAGTTTTCTTTCATCCCTTCCAAGAGTGGGAATTGGTTTTGTTTGGTATCCTACTTCACCTCATAACAGATATTTCAACCTTTCACTAACTCTTCCTATTCTGGATTCGGGCAGATGCATCAAAAGCATAAACAAGGCCCGTCTGGGAAAGCAGAGAGCTGAGCTTGAATTCAAATCACAGGAGGAAGGGATCAAGAGCGAGATAATTTTCAAAATGGCAGAACTATTCGACTCCCGTCAAGAATATCTTGCAGCCACAAGCGAATATGAGGCTGCTGTAGAGAATGGGAGAATAGCGACGGAGAGGTTTAGAGAAGGGCTCATCTCCACTCGGGAATACTCCATTGAGATGAACAGGCTTACAGAGGCCAAATCCAATATGACAAGAGCAAGATATATCATGCTCTTCAGAAAGAAAGTACTTGATTACTACAGGGATAAGAGTATATACTGAAGTTTTATATAGTTATGACAACTAAGATGGGAAAGACCGGGAAAAGATGGTGGATAGCAGGAGTGATTCTGATTGCTATCATTATTATCCTTATAAATGTTCTCAGTGAAGAGGGGAATCAGGTTAGTGTGGCAAAGGCCCAACTGCGCAATATTACCTCTTGCGTTCCTGCATCCGGGCGACTCTCCCCTACACTGCGCGTGAATATCTCTCCCGATGTTTCAGGTGAAGTCGTCGAGCTATATGTTAAAGAGGGTGATTATGTCAAAAAAGGGGATTTGCTCTTAAGAATCAAACAAGATGCCTATCGCTCTGCAGTGGAGAGAACAGAGGCTATCCTGCGCGGTGCCGAAAGTTCCCTTGCTCAGGTCGGACTAAGATTTGAAAAAGCCAAGGCCAATTACCAGAGAGACAGCCGGCTATTTGAGAAAAAAATAATTTCAAATGAAGAGTTCTACGAGAG
The DNA here is from genome assembly GCA_945787505.1 of uncultured Alistipes sp. Lineage (GTDB taxonomy): Bacteria > Bacteroidota > Bacteroidia > Bacteroidales > UBA932 > Coprenecus. The sequence goes on along the minus strand of CALZHC010000006.1, from coordinate 35,627 downwards.
CCAGATGGAGTACCTCATCATGGAAAAAGAGATAGAGAATGCAATGTTCAATATCGAGAGTGCCAAGGCTTCACTTAGTGAAGCAAAGGAGAACCTTGCCAGAACAGATGTACGCTCCCCTATGGATGGGACTGTTACATCACTCTGTATCAGCAAGGGAGAAAGGGTCGTGGGAACATCACAGATGGCAGGTACAATTATGATGGAGATAGCAGATCTGGAGAGAATGGAACTTGTCTGTTCTGTATCCCAGAACGATATTCTGAGAATCAGCGTGGGGGATACTGCAAATATATGCGTAGATGCATTTGGTCAGATGAAGTTCAAAGGAATAGTCTGCTCTATAGCCTCTAATGCTAAGAAGGATTTCGAGGTCAGAATTGCCATAGTATCGCATGAAAATAGATTCAGACCGGGAATGAGGGCTGATGCCGATATCATCACAGAATATGCTGATTCTGTACCGGCTCTTCCTATTGGAGCTATACTATTCAAAAGGGGCGAGCAGGAAGGGCAATTCGTATACATATATGATCCTGCCTCGGGAAGGATAAGAGAAAGGAGGGTAAAAACAGGTCTGTCTGATATCGACTACATTGAAATAAGAGATGGTGTTGATATAGAGAATGAATATGTTGTGACTGGGCCCTATTCATTTCTGAAGGGGGAGATAGAAAATGGCGAAAAGGTAAAAGCGAAACGATAAAAACACTATATTCGCACTCTAAATTGATAAAAGATGAGTTTGTATATTCTTATTGAAAGTGCGACTGAAGGATGCTCTGTCGCTATCACCGACAGCGAAAAGATCATCTCCTGCCAGAAAAGTGACGAGCCAAGATGTCAGGCTTCACGTCTGGTTCCGATGATAGGTGAAGCGATGAAGAGTGCCGGTATTAAGGCTTCTGACTGCGAAGCTGTGGCAGTAAGTGAAGGACCCGGTTCATATACAGGGCTCAGAGTCGGTCTTTCTACAGCCAAAGGCATCTGCTTTGGTGCCTCGTTGAAACTTATCGGCATCAATACCCTGGATATACTTGCCAATATGGGCTGCGGCAGACTCTCTGGCAGACATTTGATTATCCCTATGATAGATGCTCGCAGAATGGAGGTCTATTCAGCACTTTACACTGGTGAGGGTGAAAGAATTTCGGAAATATCTCCGATAATCCTTGACGAGAACTCTTTCTCGCAAGAATTTAATGAATATGACTCGCTTTTATTCATCGGTGATGGAGCAGACAAGTTTTGCAGGATTCTCCCTGAGGAGAAAAAAGAGAGAGCACTGTTTATCCAATGCTCTCCTGATGTCTCTGGAATGGTTGCTCCATTGCGTAGAAAGATAGCTGCCGGGGAATATGAAGACGTGGCTTATTTCGAGCCTTTCTACCTTAAGGATTTTGTTGCCGGAGTGAGCAAAAAGAGTATGAATGCCCTCTTTAGCGGACTGCCTTCGAAACAGCAGCATCAAGATCAGTGATCGAGAAGATATCCTTACCTACTATTGTGCCTTCTTTATCAATCAGATACATTGCAGGCAAGTTGGTAACATTATACATGAGTGCACTCGCTGAAAGATAGCCTTGTGGATCACAAACTGAAATCCAGGGAACCTGCTGGCTCTTTACTTGCAATGCCCATGCGGTCTTATCACTGTTGAGTGAAACCTGATAGATTTCAAATCCTTTCTTATGGTATTTGTTATAAATCTCTACAAGTTCGGCATTATAATTTCTTTGGGCTACATTTTCCGAATCCCAAAATATAAGTGCTATCACATTGCCCTTATATGCTGAGAGTATTTGCTGCCTGCCATTGATATCATTCAATGCGATATCGGGAAAGTCGACCTCCCCTGCTTCCTTCATATAAGTCTCCATAATCATAGCCCCCTTCCTAAGCTGTATTTCATCAGCTAAAGAGACCAGGTATGCAGATGAAGGATAATGGACCCTGAGCGAGTCATACACTCTCTCCATAAGCAGTACGTCGCTATTCTGCGCAAATAGAGGTAGTTCAGAGGTAATGTTCCTGTATAACAAAGGTAAAACTGTCAGTGATGATGGATTCTCATAGATGTATTTTATCGCATCTCTCTTTTGTGAAACATACATGGCTCCCATCTCTCTCTTGAGATGCTTTTCCATCTTGGTATTACCCTCAAGATGGGCTTGTGCGGCCAGAGTAGAGAGTGAATCAAACTTCCTGTCAAAGGCGTTGAACTCATTGTGCAAGCTCTGAAGCTTTGATGATTCAGGAGATCCTGCACATTCATAGCCCCCCTCTGTAAATCTGATGTTCACCTTTTCAGATGCTGCAACAAGCAATGGAATGCTATTTTCACCATCCACAGTGACATAAAGGAAGTCTGATGTTCCTTCAGAGATCTCTACAGGGATGTTTGCTCTGCCCCCTTTTAGGTCAAACGTATCAATCGGGGATACTGTACTGAAATGAAGCCTGGAGATGACTACTTTTGAATCCTTCTTTCCAGGATACTCGACTGATATTACGGCTTTGTTACCGGAGGTACACGCTACCGCCGCCGCTATAAATAGAGGCGCTAAAAATGATTTTTTCATATACGCAGCGGATTAAAGTGAGAACTCCTTTCTTATGGATTCTGCTATCTGAACGAATTCTTCAGGAGTAAGTTTCACTCTCTCTTTTCTGAAATCCACATCCGATTCAGAGTTGATTGGAATCAGATGAATATGGGCATGAGGCACATCGAGTCCAATTACGGCCTCTGCAACCCGGATTGATGGAATAGCCTTTCCGACAGCCTTTGCGACCTTTCTTGCGAAGAGCTGCAGTTCTACATAGCTCTCTTCATCCAGGTCGAATAGATAGTCTACCTGTTTTTTGGGGATGACAAGAGTATGTCCCTTTGCAAGAGGGTTGATATCTAAAAAGGCATAACAAGTTTCGTTTTCTGCGACCTTATATGAGGGGATTTCACCCTTTACTATTTTTGTAAAAATAGAATCCATAATCAATTGTTAAAATGAAATCTCAAGTACTTCGAGTTTGAGTTTTCCGGCAGGTATGGTAACCTCAACGATATCACCTTTGCATTTACCGATGAGTGCCTTTCCTATAGGAGTTGCTGCAGCGATCTTTCCTTCTTTCAGATTCGCTTCACTCTCGCCTACAAGTGTGTACTCGACAATCTTTTTGGTATTGTGATTCATCAATTTTACTTTGTTTAGCATCTGGATGCGGTCAGTGCCAAGTTTGCTCTCATCTATCACCCTTGCATTAGCGACAAGTGTTTCAAGTTTTGAAATCTTAAGTTCAAGCAGACCCTGTGCCTCTTTGGCTGCATCATATTCGGCATTTTCAGAAAGGTCACCTTTATCACGTGCTTCCGCTATCTGCTTTGATATAATAGGTCTCTGGCTGATTGCCTCAGCAAGTTCTGCTTTGAGCTTTTCCAGCCCATCAGCTGTTACATAATGAATTTCAGGCATATTAATCTATATTTCTATAAAAAATCAAAAAAGAATCCCGCTCCAATGCGAGACCCTTTCTTTAAACTCTACAAAGGTAAGTATTATTTTGTTCTACTCCAAATACTTCGGTCTCATTATCTCTGAATAGATTACAAGCTTTTTGGGATCAATCTTAAAGGGAACTTTTCCTTTCTTTTCACTTTCGTTCACCAAAGGTTCAAGGTCAACAACTTCAGTCCAGGGCAATGTGGTAACGGATTTGACGTTGTCAGTGCCGGAGTAGTCACGAAATGTGTTATCGTCCTCTATCTTTTTCACATGCCTTCTTTCGTACATCTCCTCTAATTCAACAGAGGGCACACGGGCACCTTTTTTGATATTTTTCTTATTCTTTTTGCCGCTGAAAACAATAGGAATAACAGCAAACAGAATCGTAACCAACAAAGGTAAAAAATCTTCCATAATACTTTATAGCTGCGATAGAACAGACTCTCTGTCAGATTCTATCTGTGTTTTTAACTCCTCAAGGGATGAGAACATGCGTTCATCCCTGATTCGTGATACAAATTCTATTCCAATGTCGAGTCCGTATATCTGTTCATCAAAGTCCAGTATATATGTTTCGATTGTACGCTCGTTTCCCTTTCCGACAGTGGGACGGTTACCAACATTGCAAATACCATCATGAACCTTGCCCATGATAGTTGCCTTTACATGGTATACTCCATTGGCAGGAACCATTTTGAGCGGTTCGTACAGCTGCATGTTAGCTGTGGGGAAGCCGATAGTCCTTCCTATCATGTTTCCCAGTACCACTACTCCGTAAAGACTGTAATTATATCCAAGCATTTTTGATGCCATAACGACATCACCATCGGTAAGGACTTTACGTATCTTGGTGGAACTAACTTCGATATCCCCGCAGAACTTCTCATCAACCACCTTAGTAACCAATCCTTCCTGATGCGCTATCTCTTCGAGTTCCTCCCTCGTTCTGCACGAAGAGTTACCCAGACGATGGTCATATCCGATTACCAATGTCGAGACATTGTACATTTCTATCAGATATTTCCTAATAAAAGATGATGCATCGAGTCTGCTGAACTCCCTGTTGAACGGAATTACAATGAAGTCATCTATACCTGCCTCCATTATCAGCTTCCGCTTTTCGTCTATGCTCGTAAGAAGCCTCAACGAAGAGGCATCCTGCTGCAGAACAGTTCTCGGGTGAGGCCAGAATGTGATTACACAGCTGCGTTGACCAAGTTCACGGGCAGTATCCTTCAGAATCTGAAGGACTGCCCTGTGACCTGTATGTACACCATCGAAAAAGCCTGTTGCCGCTACAACCATTTCACCAATTCAATATCCTGTCTGTGGGCAAGCAGAGGGTTCTTTGCAAAGATTCTGGTAGCAAGATAGTATGCACCTGTAGATGTGGGAATCATCTGACATACATATTTTGCCAATCCGTTACCACCTGACACATAATCGAATGTGTAACACTGGCGGACATGGTACCTGCCCTTTTTGTCCTGTTCTGAGAGTACGAGTTCTACTCCGATATCGTTAGGATTGATATCTCCGATGAAGAGCTCGATACTATGAGTCTGGACCTGACCGAGCATAGGCTGCGCATTGGTATCGTTGGAACTTACAAAGTCCCTTACTTCGATATGAGGCCAGCTGTTCCTGATACTCTTCTTCCACTGGGCTATCTCACGTGCAACACGTCCGTTATCTTCATTTACCATCTGCGCTCTCTTGAAGAGAGGGGTATAGTATCTGTCGATATAATCGGTGAGCATTCTGTTGGTAGTAAAGTTGCAAGCTACCTGAGCCACTGTATTCTTGATATAGCCAATCCACTTGGGAGAGAGTCCGCTCTTGGAATCCCTATTATAGAAATCCGGTGCGATTTCATTTTCTATGATAGCATAGATAGTTGCCGCATCGAGTTCATCCTGATAGCTCTGATCGTCGTATGTCCTCTCCATGGGGAGTGCCCAGCCTGCATCTTTCTTGTAACCTTCAACCCACCATCCATCGAGAACTGAGAAGTGCATTACACCATTCATACTTGCCTTTTCTCCTGAAGTACCTGAGGCTTCAAGAGGTCTGGTAGGGGTATTCATCCATATATCGACACCCTGAACCATAGCCTTGGCAAGATTCATATCATAGTTGGGAACAAATACAATCTTTCCTATGAACTGAGGCATCTTCGATATCTCAACAATATTCTTGATCAGATCCTGTCCAAGCTTGTCAGCAGGATGCGCTTTGCCGGCAAAGAGGAACTGAACGGGACGCTCAGGATTGTTGACGATTGCATTTAGGCGGTCCAGATCCCTGAAAAGAAGATGTGCACGCTTGTATGTAGCAAAACGGCGGGCAAATCCTATTGTCAGCACATCATCCCTGAGTGTTTCAAGAATGGTTACACGCTGGCCTGGAGAATAGTGGCTTGAGATATCTGCATTGGAGATACGTCTTTTTACCCTTTCTATAAGCTTTGTTCTGAGTGAATTTCTGACTGCCCAAATCTCTGCATCCGCCACCTTATAGATACCCTCGAAACAGCTCTTGTCATATTTATGTGACTTGAACTCTTCACCGAATACTTTTGAGTGAATTGCTTTCCACTCAGGCGCTGTCCATGTGGGATAGTGGACACCGTTGGTCACATATCCTATGTGAAGCTCTTCAGGAAGGTATCCCGGCCACAGATAACCGAGGATATCCTGGCTCACCTTGCCGTGCATCCAGCTCACTCCGTTGACCTCCTGTGAAAGGTTGCATGCGAGATTGCTCATAGAGAACTTTTCTTCCTTGTTGTAAGGATTTACCTTTCCGAGTGACATGAGTGTAGCCCAGTCGATATTGAGCATTTGAGGATAGTTATTCAGATATGTCCTGAGAAGATCCTCGTGGAATGCATCGTGTCCGGCGGGCACCGGAGTATGTGTGGTGAACAATGAAGATGACCTTACCAGCTCAAGTGCCTCATCATACGAATATCCTTCAGCAATATATTCCCTGAGTCTCTCTACCCCGATAAATGCTGCATGTCCCTCATTACAGTGGTATACATTGCATTCTATTCCTAAAGTGCGAAGTACCCTGATACCTCCGACACCTAATAGAAGTTCCTGTTTAAGACGGTTTTCCCAGTCACCTCCATAGAGATGATGAGTAATCTGTCTGTCTTCAGGCAGATTGTCTTCGAAGTCGGTATCAAGCAGATAGAGTTCTGTACGACCTACATCTACTCTCCATATTCTCGCGTGAAGAGTTCTGCCAGGAAACTCGATTGACACCATCTTCCAGTTTCCGTTTTCATCCCTTACAGGAGTAGCGGGAATCTTGAAGAAATCCTGAGGTTCGTAGTTTGCAACCTGATCTCCCTGTGTAGAAAGTTTCTGACTGAAGTAACCATACCTGTAAAGAAGTCCGACACCGGTCATTTTGACTCTCATGTCACTTGACTCCTTAAGATAGTCACCGGCGAGAATACCGAGTCCTCCTGAATAGATCTTTAGAGAGGTATCGAGACCGTATTCCATACTGAAGTATGCAATAGAGGGATCCGGTCTGTTCTCCTTGCCCTTCATATACTCATTGAAAATTCCTGCAACCTCATCGAGACGGTTGAGGAATTCGACATCCTTCTCGAGTTCCATATATCTGTCATACGAGAGTTTGTCAAGAAGGGCGATAGGATTACCTTCGCATTTTTTCCAAAGCTCGGGGTTGATTGATTTGAAGAGTTCAATTGCTTCGTTATTCCAACACCACCAGATATTCTTAGAGATGATGTCAAGATATTTCAATCTTTCGGGGATGGTCCTATTGACCATTATTCTATTCCAAGATGGTCTGTTCACTTCTATTCTTTTATAGTTTTGTACTAAATTGTCTTTATAATCGGGATTGGCTCCCAAACGGCCAGCTACTTTATTCATGGCAGCGAAATAAGCGTCCTTATAGTAACTTATATTGTTACTCCAGAGGGCAATACGAGAAACATCTTCCGCATTTTCCCTATAATGGGCCATCTGCTGCTCATCGAGAGATGCCACCTCAATAATCTTGCCAATGACTCCGTCCACAACCTGATGGTAGTTGGAATCATTTCGCTCAATTACTGCCGTTGAAGGGTGCTCTCCTTCGTAATGGCTTTCAACCCATTTGCCGAATCCGGCCAGAGATGTAGTTACAGTGGGCACTCCGAATGCCAGAGATTCCAGAGGAGTATACCCCCAAGGTTCATAATATGAGGGGAAGAGTGTCAGGTCAATACCGCAAAGAAGATCATAGTAGCGAATATTGAAGATTCCGTCATTGCCATTAAGATATGTGGGCACGAAGATTACTTTAACTTTGTCATCCTTGCGATTGTAGAGATTCAGTCCGTTTATTCTGTTCAGGATCGGATCATAATCAGGATGAGTGAGTCTGTGTGTAGTCCTCTTTCCTGCCAGGCTTTCCTCGACGCCTGATATTCCTGCCGGTACCATAATAAATGCGAGAATGTCACGACCCTTGTATCCGGAGGTATTAATACGTCCGATGGCATCAAGGAACAGGTCTATTCCCTTGTTCTTATATTCGTATCTGCCGCTTATCGCTATGATGAGAGAGCTATCAACATTGCATCCACACATCTGCGATGCCACACTACAGAGCACTTCTCGTGCAGATTTGCGCGCCTGCTCAATCTTCTGAGGGCCGGGTACGATTACAGGGTCGAAACCGTTGGGAGTGATTATGTCCACTCTCCTTCCAAGCAGCTTTTCACACTCGTTTGCAGTAATCTGGCTGACTGTAGTAAAGATGTCCGAATTCAGAGCGGCACACTTTTCCAAAGAGTGTTTAGCCACTACATGATATGTCTTGGCTACCTCATCGGCATTGCAATGATCGAGTTCCGAGTAGAGGTTGACATAGTTACATGCCATGCATCTTCCCACTACCGTCGCATGGGTAGTGAAGATAGTAGCGACTCTGGATTTGGCACTCTTGAGAGAGAGAATCCCTGCACCTGTCATCCACTCGTGGAACTGTGCGACCACACTTTGATTAGGCATGAGGTTATAATTGACAAAATGGTCAACCACCTTACCTGCAGCATAACCGAAGAGAGCTGCCTCTATAAAATCCCACTCACCGCTCAGAGAGTCGAGACGGAATTGCTCCCAAAGAGTGGCAAAAATATCATTCTTCTTCTGAATGAACTGGGAAAAATCAATCAGAATAGCAATAGGATTTCCCGGCACACGCCACCTGCCGACCCTTACAATAAGACCGTCATCAGCAGCAGCCAAGCGCCAGGAACGCAATAATATAGGATCTTCATCAAATTCAAGGTTAGTCCCGTCATTAGATCTAATGTCCGGTCCGATGTGAATGTGATGATCTTTCAATTCTCCACTCAAATTCAATGATTTGGTGGCCAATACAGTGTGGATGCCCCCCACCTTGTTACAGACTTCCCAGCTTACATCAAAGAGGTAGGAAGGCATCTTCATAGATTCTGTTGTCATAAATCGCACTATTGTTTCAAGCGTTTTTCGACTCTGAGGGCAAAGTCGCTCAAAACATTCATATAATTAATAAACGCTTCATACGGGGTGTCGTATGGATTGAAGTAATTGTGAACCATTCCATCTGAGAAGAATTTGGTACACATATAGTAAAAATGGTCACTCTCCTGCAATTTGAGCCAGTCATGTGTAATAGACTCATCTTCAGCAGCTAAAACTCTGTCACTCAAAGCATATAGTTTATTGAATGCTTCATTTTGAAGTTCGTTGCCCAGCCATGCCGTGGTATCTCTTTCTTCATCAGCCCAGGAGATAGGGAAAGGTACGTCAAGGGCGGCCACAGGCTCATATTTGCGTGCTACCTCACTTGGAGTACAGAACTGGAAGTCAGTACGAGATAGAACAGCTTCAGGAAGTGCCTTGAAAAAATCGAAGATACCTGTAGAGACCCTCTGATGTTCTCCGAATGTTTCATAGTCCATGAAAAGGTTAATGACCTGACCCTCCTTGATAGAGTCGGAGAGCCATGCAATGTACTTGTCCACATCCACCGGCCAATTGTTCCATGAGCGGTCACTGAACCTGAATGCAATATCATCACTCAATGTAAAGTTCCTCAAAAGGAGTTTGAGCTTGGGGTTAATCGCATTTGTATAGACAAAATTGGGCGATTTCCATCCTAAAATATGTCTTGCACCTTCAGTGAGCATACAGGTATATCCCATCTTGGCAACAGTTGCACCTATCTGGTCTGAATAAATCAGCTCGGTATTTCTGAATGCCTTGGGCTTGACACCGAAATGTTTGTGGATCAAAGCAGCGTGAAGTTTTACCTGACGCTGAAATTCATTAATATCTACAAGTGAAGAGAGAGAGTGGGAATAAGTTTCAGCAAGGAATTCGACACATCCGGTATCGGCAAGTCTCTTGAAACTTTCCAACACCTCAGGAGCATATTTTTCAAACTGTTCGATAACCGCTCCTGAAATCGAAAATGCGAATTTGAACTGCTTGCCGCATTTGCCGATAATATCAAGCAGGAGGTTGTTCATAGGGATGTAGCATCTCTGTGCAACCCTGTTGAGGATAGTTCTGTTGGCAAATTCGTCGTAATAATTAGAATCGTTTCCTATATCGAAAAAACGATATTGTCTGAGTCTGTCAGGCTGGTGAACCTGAAAGTAAAAACAAATAGCAGATTTTGTTTCCATACTCTTCTCTATTTCAATGTTGATAAATATACATCCTTAACTTTCTGTGCGGCGTTATTCCACTTGAGGGCATTGACCTCATCAAGACCGCACCTTGAGGTCATCTGTGACAAAGCGGGATACTTCAGTAGAGCATAAATAGCATCAGCCATCGCATCTATGTCCCAAAAATCGACCTTTATCGAGTGATGAAGGACCTCTGCCACCCCGCTCTGCTTTGAGATTATTGAAGGTACCCCTGTCCTCATCGCCTCAAGAGGCGAGATACCGAAAGGCTCGGATACAGAAGGCATCACATAGACATCCGAATATGCAAACATCTTCTGCACATCGGCTCCTCTGAGGAATCCTGTAAAATGGAATTTGTCTGCAATCCCGAGCTTTGCCACACGCCTGATTGAACGGTTGAGCAAATCTCCGCTTCCGGCCATCACGAAACGCACATCATTGCACCTCTGGAGAACCTTGTATGCAGCTTCGATAAAATATTCAGGACCTTTCTGGAAGGTGATACGTCCAAGGAATGTAACCACCTTTTCAGGAACCCCTCTGGTTATCTCGATATTGTCCCTTCCACTGAAATCTACGGCATTGTGGACAGTAACTACCTTATCGGGAGATATTCCATACTTTTTGATTACAGTATTGCGTGTGAGGTTACTTACAGCGATAATCTTGTCGGCAGCCTCCATTCCCATCTTTTCGAGACGGTAGACTTCAGTATTTACATTCTCTCCGCTTCTGTCATATTCAGTCGCATGGACATGAATTACAAGCGGCTTACCAGTGAGCCTCTTGGCAGCGATTCCCGCCAGATAAGTCAGCCAGTCGTGGGCATGGATGACATCAAATTCATTCTGGAGAGCAATAGTTCCTCCCACCAAAGCATACCGTGCCACTTCCTCCATAAGGTTGGCTCCGTATTTGCCTGAAAATTTGTATTTCTGTTTGAAATTGACTTTAAACTCCTCTACCTGGCTAATCTGCTGTTTTTCGACCATCTCAGAAAATTGACGGGGATCAACATAGGGGACCATATTCGAGCCTATTCTAAGGAAATTTACTTTCCCCAAGAACTCCTTGTGGTCACAGGCGATATCTGCCGCCTCCACATCACTTGCATTGATGATGCGGGCCACAGAGTTATCTTCATCACCTGAAGCGGATGGCATCACGAACAGCACATCCACATTATGGTGTGCAAGTCCCTTCACCATTCCGTAACACGCTGTTCCCAGGCCACCTGCAATATGAGGAGGGAACTCCCATCCGAACATCAGAACTTTCATACTCTGTTATTTTAATAATGAAATCAAATATTTTGAACGAAGAAGACCAGCCACCGCCACCGAGCTTGAAATGGCACCGTGTGGATAGTGAGGAGGATTTCCGTCATACAATTCACATACGGAACCGACTCCGTGAACGGTTATATCCTCTTCAAAGGCATCAACAAGTTCCTCAGCCTTGGAAGCGAATGATGCTCCGTGAAGTCTTAGCATGGCATCAATATAGAATGAGAGAAGCCATACACGGGTAGAACCCTGATGATATGCCGCATCCCTGCTCTGTTGGTTACCGTCATAAACCTCTTTATAAAGAGGGTTCTTGGGAGAGAGAGTTCTGATGCCCCTGGTAGTGAGAAGTTCTTTTCTGACCACATCCATCACAGACCCCTTCTGCTCTTCCGACAGAGGAGAGAAATCGAGTGAACAGGCCATTATCTGATTGGGACGGGTGAACATATTTCTACCTTTTTCATCAACATAATCCGCCAGATAGCCCATCTTTTCATCCCAGAATACAGAGACAAAAGATGAATCCATTTTACGCTTGATGTCATCAAGTGCATATAGATATTTATGGTCGTTCCCATATGCTTTCTCCATCTCCAGAGACATGGCAACAGCATTGTACCAGAAGGCATTGAGTTCGACCTGATAGCCACCTCTTCCGGTGATGGGATCTCCGTTAAGATCGTACGCATTCATCCAGCTCATCGCCACACCATTCATTTTAGCCCACAACAGACCATTGTCGTCCATGCGGACCCCCATCCTTTCATTGTTGAAATAAGAAGTAATGATGGCCTTGAGCTTGCCGGAATATTTTCCCCATACCTCCTTCTTGTCTTTTGAGAACCTGATCAGCTGCTGGATATTCCAGAATATCCACAGAGCTGCATCTGCCTGTCTTGAGCCTTTGAGAATTTGCTGTTCATAGATTTTGAAAGTGCTGTCGAGAACAGATTTGAAGAGACTTACGTCACCGTCATTGTAAATGGTAAGGCCGGGAAGGGCAATCAGTGTCTCCCTTAGACCTTTTCCAAGCCAGGTGTAACCTGAATAGACCTCCTTGCGGTTTCCGTTGTTTACGATAAACTGTCTGGCAGCATGTCTGAGACAATCCTCATACGAAGAGCAGATCTGGTGTTTCTTCTCTTCTAAGGTATACGCTTTAGCAAGCGACGAAGGTTTAATTTCTGAAGTAGAGACAGATACTACTATCGACTGTCCCTTCTTGAGATTAAGTTCGAAAAATCCGGGGTTGAAGAGATCCTCCTTGTATTCGAAACCTCTGCGAAACTCTTCTTGATAAACTACTCCATAATACCAATCCGGAGTATGGATGTAATCGTTAGCTGCATTTATCTGGATATTGAGATTGGGGAATCCGTCATAGAGCCTGAATGAAGCTCCGCTTTCCACTATCTCGAAACCCTTGTTGACATTCTCGTTGGAATGAGTCAGTTCGTGAATCTCTCTGAAAGCAAGGAATGGTCTGAGTCTCAAGGTAACATCAGAACTTGCCTTTTCGAGTGTGTACTTGATGAGCAGCTGTTCCTTGTTATGAAGGAACAGAATGGACTTGTGCAGTACTATACCACCGACTCTATATGTAATCACCGGATTTCTGTCACAATCCACATCTACGATGTACTTATGACCGCGCGGTTCGTAATTGTTCTTTCCGTAACACCTGATTCCTAGATTGAATTCACTTCCATGCTCGATGAGAGTCTCATCCAGAGAAGATAGGAGGATATATCTCCTCATGTTGAATTTTTCAATAGGCAACACAAAGAGACCATGATACTTACGGGTATTGCATCCGACCAAAGTGGTATTGAGATACCCGCCTGTTTTGTTGGTATAGAGCACCTCGCGCAAAAGAGAGTATTCGAGGTTCACCAACTGTGTTTTATCAAATCTCAAATAAGACATACTGCACAAAATTTATTCTCGTTTCAAAACAATAGCTGTCCTGTTGGGCAGATACAATGACAAATAATCACTCTTACCGTCATACTCGGTAAAGTGATCAACTGAATCGTCAACTCTGCCAAATCCATCATATTCAACTGAATCTGAATCTATTACAGTAATATATTTACCTGCCGGTGCGGAGAATCTGAAATCGGAAACAGAGCATGTCGGATGGAAATTGAATGCAAAAATATAACTTCCGCGGGCAAAAATCAAAACTTTTTGATTTTCATCCACATATAACTGCACCAATTTCTGAGAAAGAATCTGGTATTTGGCAAAAAGAGTGATCATAGCCCTGTCGAAAGCCCAAAGTGATTTGTACCTGAGCAACTCATTGTCACAGAGCGACCATTGCCTTCTCGCGTAGAAGTAAGACCAGGAGTTTCCTTCACGCGGGAAATCAATCCATTCGGGATGTCCGAACTCGTTCCCCATAAAATTGAGGTATCCGTCACCGGCTGTAGATAGAGTCACAAGTCTTATCATCTTATGCAGAGCTACTCCTCTGTCCACTGTTAACGATTTCGACCCCTTGGACATTGCAGTATACATATCCTTGTCGATCAGTCTGAATATTAAGGTTTTGTCTCCCACCAGCGCTTGATCGTGACACTCAGCGTAACTGATTGTATGTTCATCAGCGCGTTTATTGGTGAGCTCGTAATATATTTCACCCATACTCCAATCCTCATCACGACGTTCCTTTATCCATTTGATCCAGTGGTCAGCAACCCCCATGCTGAGTCTGAAATCAAATCCCATACCGCCCTCACTAACAGGAGCTGCCAAGCCGGGCATACCGCTGACATCCTCAGCGATGGTAATGGCACGGGGTGAGATCTCTTTGACAAGTATATTGGCAAGTGTCAGGTATAGAATGGCATCCTCATCTTCATTGCCATCAAAATAGCAGCTATAGTCGGTAAAATCCTTTCCGAGTCCATGATCCAGATATATCATACTTGTCACTCCGTCAAATCTGAAACCATCAAGATGATACTCCTCGAGCCAATACTTGACATTGGAGAGCAAAAACGAGAGTGTCTCCCTCTTTCCGTAATTGAAACACCTTGATTGCCAAGCAGAATGATGTCCTCTTGGACCACTGTGGAAATAGAGAGAATCTGTTCCATCAAATAGTGAAAGACCCTCTGCCACATTATCGACTGAATGCGAATGGACAAGGTCCATTATCACAGCGATACCCATAGAATGAGCATCATCCACCAGATGCTTGAACTCCTCAGGCGTGCCGAATCTGCTGCTGAGCGCATAGAAACTTGAAACCTGATATCCGAACGAGCCGTAATAAGGATGCTCCTGCAGGGCCATAAGCTGTATTGCATTGTAACCTAAATCCTTAATACGAGGAAGGACTTTGATTCTGAACTCTTCAAAGGTGGAGACCTTTTCCTCTTCGGAGCTCATACCGATATGTGCTTCATAGATAAGAGGATTGGTAATCACTTTGTTAAAGTTGTGCTTCCATATATATGGTCTTGGTTTCCATGCCTGTGCGGAAAAAATCTTGGTATCCGGGTCCTGCACCACCCTGTTGATGTACGATGGAATCCTTTCACCTGCACCGCCATCCCACTCTACCCATAACTTGAATAGCGAACCATGAGGAAAGTTCATTGTTGGAAGAACCAGTTCCCAATTCCCTCCACCAAGTGGTTGCAGCCTGTACCGAGGGTCGCATTTCCATCCATTCACATCACCGATGAGCCAAATTGCAGTCGCATTGGGTGCATATTCCCTCAAAACCACTTTACGACCATGGTAATGAAGGCCGTAATACAAGTGGTTGTTCATCATTGATGAGAGCTTTCTGCCATAGCCTGCTATTTCCTGCTTCATGGTAACAGCCCTTCTGTAACGTTTGTCTATCTGCTCCTTGTATGGAATCAGATAAGTATCGGAATCATATATCATAAACTTTCTGATTTGGTATTCAATATTTGGTTAACCTGATCTTCTCCCCTTCTGAGCTCCTCACGACAGAAATTGACGAGGGAGGTCGCCTCTTTTACCTTTTCCAGTACCTGACTGATTGGAAGAGAGGGATCTTCTACCTGTGCAACCAGTTCCTCAAGTCTCTTAATCGCTTGGGAATATGTAAGTTTTGTATCCATATACACTATTTTTCAAATATTTTTTTCACCACACACTCAGCTATGCCGTCAATAAAAGTAACAGAGATCTCATCTCCCTCCTTGATGGACTGCACCGAATCCACTCTGCCACAAGTCCCGGTAACGGGCAGATACCCTGCTGCAAGAAGGTTCATAGGATTGGCCTTGGTAAGCCTCATTTCCAGCAGATCCACTCGATGAAAAGAGTCCCGGTAACGCGCAGAGACTGCCTGTGCCATCCTACCCGAAAGAGTATTGAGAAGCAGTTCGCCCTGTCTGAACCTGCTTCCCAAAGAGAGAGCCATTCGCGAAGCAAGAGAGGCAATGGAGGCATCCTCGCTGACAAAAGCCTCAAGAATGAAATCTGCCAGCGCAGTAGGTGTCTTGACGGAGAGGGCAGCCACATCATCACATATGTGCCTGTCTCGCTCATGTCCCACAGCCACCATGACGGGTAACGGGAATTGTGCAATATTGGCACAAAGAGTATAGTCATCAAAACAAGCCAAATCCGATATTGAACCGCCTCCCCTCAGGAGCAGAACTGCATCGAACCTGTATCCCCTGTTTTCAATGTCGGAACAGATTGCCTCGAGAGCTGCCACTATCCCTGATGGGGCCGAATCCCCCTGCATCGGAGCATTGTACAGAGTGGTATTGAAATGAAACCCGTATCTATTCTCATGAAGGTGTTTCATAAAGTCTCCGTAGCCTGCTGCGGTAGCTGCAGAGATAACAGCGAAACTCCTGGGAAGCGCTGGCAAAGGCAGCAGTCTGTTCATATCGAACATCCCCTCCTGCTTGAGACGGGCTATTGTCCTCTGGCGGGCCAATTCTACCTCTCCTAACGTATATGTCGCATCTATATCATTGATTACAAAGGTGAGTCCATATAGTTCCGAGTACTGTACCTGCACCTGAACAAGGATCCTCATCCCCGCACAAATACTCCTTCCCGTAGCAAATTCGAACGCCTGTGAAAGATTCTTCCATTTCGAAGCCCATGCCACCGCTGAGGCCTTGGCCTTGAACCTGTCAGAGTTCTCGTCTTTCTCCACAAGCTCTATATAACAGTGGCCAGACAGAGGTTTCTTGACTTCGTGAACTTCGGCACGCACCCACTCTTTTTCGCTGAAATACACTGAAACTGCAGATTTTATGCGCTCCTGCAACTGGCTTAATGATATCCCTTCTTCCATAACAACAAAGATTCATACAAATATAGTATTTTTTTTCTATTTTTGCCGCAATTATGACAATCACCAAATCCATTTTTTCCTGCAGTTGCAGTTGTGTCGAACATAAGCCGAAGCAGCTCAGACCGGAAGTTGCCTTCATCGGAAGATCCAATGTAGGCAAGTCTTCCCTCATAAACATGCTTTGTGGCAACAAAACCCTTGCAAAGACCTCTGCCACTCCAGGCAAGACACTGTTGCTTAACTATTTCTTGATAGATGATTCCTGGTACATCGTCGATCTACCCGGATATGGCTTTGCCAAAATATCCAAAGAGGGACAAAACAGACTCAAGAAGATGATCCAAGACTACATCGGAAAGAGCCGTGAGCTTACGATGTTGTTCATACTCATTGACTCCAGACACCCTCTCCAGGAGATAGACAGGAACTTCATAACAGCAGTCAGTGATGCAGAAATCCCGTTCTCTATAGTATACACCAAGAGTGACAAGATGTCCTCCTCTGCACTGAAGAAAGTGTGCGGTGATAACTCGGAGACCATAAGGCAGATAAACCCCGAGACACGCTTCTTCATCACCTCCTCTGAAAAAGGCAGGGGAAAGGAGGAGATTCTTGCCTTCCTAGATGAAATTGTCAGAAACAAATAAAAAACAATAAATAACTTCAACACACATCTATATGAACCATTTGAACAGCACTATCAATCACACCCACAACATCAAGATATTTTCTTGCAGAGGGTCACGCTATCTGGCAGAAAAGATTTCAAAATCTCTCGGAATCGGATTGGGAGAATCTATCGTAACAGACTTCAGCGACGGAGAATTCCAGCCTGCTTTCAATGAATCTGTCCGTGGAACTACAGTATTTATCGTCCAGTCCACATTCCCCCCTATTGACAATCTTTTCGAGCTCCTGCTTATGATTGATGCAGCAAAAAGAGCATCTGCATACAAAGTTATCGCAGTAATGCCCTATTTCGGATGGGCCCGTCAGGACCGCAAAGACCGTCCCAGAGTCTCTATCGGAGCCAAACTCGTTGCAAACCTTTTAGCAGCAGCAGGTTGCGACAGAGTGATGACAGTCGATCTGCACGCAGATCAGATTCAGGGATTCTTCGATTTCCCCGTTGACCACATGTACGCAAGCGGAATCTTCATGTCGTATCTCCGTAGCCTTGGACTCGAAAACCTCTCAATCGCAGCTCCTGACATGGGAGGTGCAAAAAGAGCAAATGCTTATGCCCGCGCTTTGGAATGTCCCCTTATCGTGTGTCATAAGTCAAGGGAAAGGCCAAATGTAGTAGGCTCCATGACTGCCATCGGAGAAGTTGAAGGACGCAATATCATCATCGTAGATGACATGATAGACACAGCAGGAACCATCACCAAGGCAGCAGACATGCTTATGGAGAAAGGTGCCCTCAGCGTACGCGCCATTGCCACACACCCTGTATTCTCAGGACCTGCATACGAAAGACTTGCTGCAAGCTCGCTCAAGGAAATCGTCGTAACCGACACCATTCCTCTCAGGGCTCCTGAAAACGCAGATACCTCCAAGATTAAAGTTCTTTCTGTAGCCGACATGGTTGCAGAGGTAATAAATAGAGTTTACAACTATCAGTCAATAAGCAATATCTATGGTTTTTAATCCTGAACACAACATAGATAAGATCCACGACACCCTGGTTTCGTCCCTGCGCAAATTCTTCAAAGACGCAGGGATGACCAAGGCTGTTCTGGGCCTTTCAGGAGGAATCGACTCCGGAGTAGTCGCACCACTTGCAGTGGAAGCACTCGGTGCAGAGAATGTGACCGGTATCCTCATGCCGTCATCTTTTTCTTCGCTCCACTCCATAACAGATGCGACAGAACTGGCCGAAAATCTCGGAATCAAGCATTACATCATTCCCATCGCTGATATCTATGAGAGATTCATGAAGGAGATCGACCCGATAATGGAGGGAGACCACTCTTGGGACAACACTCAGGAAAACCTTCAGGCCAGAATCAGAGGCACCATCCTCATGGCCTTTTCCAACAGAAAAAGAGCCCTGCTCCTGAACACCTCCAACAAGAGCGAACTTTCAATGGGTTATGGCACGCTTTATGGAGACCTTAGTGGAGCACTGATGGTGATAGCCGATATATACAAGCTTCAGGTCTATGCCCTTGCAAGATATATCAACTCAGAACGGGAAATAATTCCCTTCTCTACCATTTCAAAGGCCCCTTCAGCTGAGCTTCGCGAAGGTCAGAAAGACACAGATTCACTGCCTGACTACTCTATTCTCGACCCCATCCTCTACCGGCTTAACGAAATGGGGATGAGCGTAGAAGAGGTAATTGCAGCAGGAGCTGAGAAGGAAGTCGTTGAAAAAATTGTCAGACTTCGCAAAGCAGCAGCCTTCAAAGGTCACCAGATGGCTCCTGTAATAAAAATTTCGGAAAAACCGCTTCTTGACAGAAGCAAATGGATTTATTAGACAGAGTTATGGAAATATTCCTCGCAGCACTCATTTTTCTCGCATTGGCACTCTTCTTGATGTGCTTCAACATAATATTCCGCAAGAACGGAGAGTTTCCTGACAGCGAAATCGGACACAACAAAGAGTTACGCAAACGGGGTATTGTGTGTGCCAAA
This sequence comes from uncultured Alistipes sp., assembly GCA_945787505.1. Classification (GTDB taxonomy): domain Bacteria; phylum Bacteroidota; class Bacteroidia; order Bacteroidales; family UBA932; genus Coprenecus. Next base: position 16,169 of record CALZHC010000006.1, on the reverse strand, counting down.
GAGGACGAACTCAAGCTCTGGAAAAAGAACAGGAGGGATGGCGAGAGCGGATGTACCGCCTCCTCTTGTGCCGACTGTACATCCGGGAACTGTTTAAAATAATAGTAATGAGTCTAGTAGCGATTGTTGGACGCCCTAATGTAGGAAAATCAACACTTTTCAACAGGCTGGTCGGTAACAGACAGGCCATAGTAGATGACACTGCCGGAGTAACTCGCGACCGCCACTACGGAAAGTGTGAATGGTGCGGGAGAGAGTTCTCTGTTGTCGATACCGGAGGATACACATCCAACAGTGATGATATATTCGAAGGAGAAATCAGAAAACAGGTAAAAATTGCCATAGACGAGGCGGACCTTGTTCTGTTCCTCGTGGAGGTTGGAACAGGTGTGACCGACTTCGATGAAGAGATTGCCGACCTGCTCAGACGTTCAGGAAAGCCGGTGATGCTCGTTGTTAATAAAGTAGACAGTTCCGATAAGGTTTCGGACATATACCAGTTCTACTCTTTGGGACTTGGAGACCCCATTGACATCTCCTCTGCCAACGGAAGCGGAACCGGAGACATGCTTGATGAATTGGTAAAACGCCTGCCTGCAGACGAAAAGATGGTAAAAGAGGATGAGAATATCCCTAAAATCGCCATAGTCGGAAGGCCTAATGCAGGCAAATCCTCCATCACCAACGCCTTCTTAGGAGAAGATCGCAACATAGTAACAGAAATTGCCGGAACGACACGTGACTCAATAGAGTCAAGATACAACAAATTCGGACACGACTTCATACTCGTCGATACCGCTGGACTCCGCAAGAAGACAAAAGTTCAGGAAGACCTTGAGTTCTATTCGGTTATGAGAGCCGTTAAATCCATCGAACAGGCAGATGTCTGCATTCTTATGATAGATGCCACCAAGGGAATCGAGGCTCAGGACATGTCCATCTTCAACCTGATAATAAAAAACAAGAAAGGATGCGTAATCGCTGTCAACAAATGGGACCTCGTCGAGAAGAACAGCAATACGATGAAAGAGTACACTGAAGCTATCAAAAAACGCATCGCACCTTTCGTGGACCTGCCAATCATATTCACATCGGCAACACAAAAACAGAGAATCCTCGACCTTCTCGATGCAGCTGCAGCAGTGTGGGAAAACTATTCGAAGAAGATCCCCACATCACGCCTCAACGAACTCATGCTTGAAGAGATTGAGAACTTCCCTCCCCCATCTACAAAAGGCAAGTACATAAAGATCAAGTTCATCACCCAGCTTCCGACAAAGTCTCCCTCTTTTGCATTCTTCTGTAACCTTCCTCAGTACATCGGGGATCCATATAAACGTTTCCTCGAAAACAGGCTCAGGAAGCACTTTGACTTCAATGGATGTCCTATACAGATATATATGAGGAAAAAGTAATGAAATATAGATTAGTCGCTGTTTTAACGATGGTGATGCTGCTGTGCCAACTTCACGGAGCATCACCGCTATTTGCCCAACACACCAAACATCTTAACCGGGAGATCAGCCAGTTCGAACAAAAAAAGGTCAGGTCACGGCTCCCTTATGTTGCCGATTTGACTGCCAGACAAGTGAAGGTGGTTCTGGCCGGTGACAATTCGATGGCAGACCTTCTTCTCAAAAACTCTATAGAGAAGGGTTGGTACATAACATCCTACGAATATTGCTCGTATCGCGAATTTGAAAAGATAAAGAGCGACACCAACTATTACTTCCTGATGCGAATCAACAAGTTCGTCTCCAAAAACAACTCCAGTGACTATATGGAGTATCTCACCTTCTTCAAAGGCAGCGAAAAGACCACAGACCAGCTTGAGAATCTCTGCGAACTCATTTCGCTTCCAATGTACTCCAACAATGACACAGAAGGTAGGATCTTCACATACCTGCCGGCATACATAAACATTATCCAGAAATATATCCAGCAGCTTTCAGACGGAGAGAGACTCCCGATTGTCGGAAAGGAGCCCGTAGCATCCAGACCAGACCCATCAAAAAGAGTGCTCTTCGTCAGAAGTGACTTCGGCTATGACGTCCAGGAAGAGGATCTCAACGAGATGTTCATGGGAAAGGCTGTAATCACATCTGAGGAAGAGGTGGAGAAAGCATTGGAAAACAGCAGGGAGGATTGTCTGGTCTCATTGATAGTCGCTCCGTCAGAAATACCCTCCAGCGGCAAGGCATACTGTTACAAGATGCTCATAAGCACCGATACATATGAGCTGTACTACTTTGCAAAGCACAACCTCAGATGCAACAAAAACAGAGGATTCTTGAAAAAAGATATAAGGAAAATGTCTTCAAGATACAGGTAAGTAATGGAAGAAAAATCCCTTAGAGGCATAAAATTCGGATTCAGGAAAAGTTCGTCTCCCGTTGCCTATTGTGCACTCCATATAAAGAGCGGAACCAGGAACGAAGAGGCAGCAAGTGCCGGAATGGCCCATTTCGTTGAGCACCTGATTTTCAAAGGCACTTCACACAAGACAAGTTCTGTCATCAACTCAAGGCTTGAAAAGCTTGGAGGAGAGTTGAATGCCTACACCACCAAGGAGGAGACCGTACTTCAGGCAACATGTCTGAAAGAAGATCTTCCCAAGGCCATATCACTGCTGATAGAGCTGGCATTCTGCTCTACTTTCCCCCAGAAGGAGATAGATATGGAGAGAGGTGTTGTTATAGAAGAAATCAGGTCATACAAGGACTCCCCATCTGAACAGATATACGATGACTTTGAGGAACTTCTCTTTGCAGGTACTCCTTTGGCAACACCGATACTGGGTAATATTCCATCGATAAAGAGAATCACAAGAAAAGAGATTCTTGGATACTACTACAGGATGTTCGTTCCAGAAAACCTCTCCTTCAGCGTAGTGGCTGACAAGGATGAGGAATATGTCAGAAAGATCCTTGCAAAAGCAATAGAAAAATATAGCCCGGAATCTTTCAGCCTCAGATGCGAGGGAACCTCGTTTAAACCATGTACAGGAATCACCCCGAAAGAGTCTCAACGTTTCGACAAGGTGATAACCAAAAAGAACCATCAGGCACATTGTATCATCGGATGCAGGGCATACTCCTTCTTCGAGCAGGAGAGATTTGCATTGTCGCTCCTTGTCAACATCCTTGGAGGACCGGCCGCAAACTCTCGTTTCAATGTGCTGCTCAGGGAGAAAAACGGTCTTGTATACAGTATAGATGCCTCTTACACACAGTATTGTGACAGCGGGGCGGTGATGATCTACTTTGGATGTGACAAGAGCAATGTTGACAAATGCAAAGAATTGATTTTCAAGACCATTGAAAAGTATCGTACCAGCCCTGTCTCAGAGAGGGAACTGAAAGAGGCAAAAAAACAATACATAGGCCAGCTGGCGATATCTGCCGACAACTCTGAGTCCCAGTTGCTTTCAATGGGCAAGAGTCTTATGGTCTTCGGAAGGATAAAAGATACTTCAGAGTTAATCAAGAACATTGAATCCATAACTTCTGCACAGATTTTGCAAGTTGCTGAAGATACATTCGATCCTGAAAAGGTATCGGTCCTCACCTATTTGTAATACACATCTGAAAATGTACAGAGCCATAGGTAAAGAAGAACTTCAGAAAGCTCTCAATTTCATAGAGAGGGAGACACACTTGAGGACAAAGTCTTTCAGGATGCTCTCTGACGGTGTGCAGGGAGAGTTTCTCAGGGCATTTTCGCTTATGGTTTCACCACGCTCCATACTCGAAATAGGAACATTTACCGGCTACGCGACAGTTTCACTCTGTGCAGGGCTTCATCCTACGGGAGTGGTCCACACCATCGAAAAGGATGACGAACTCACAGATATTTTTCACAGAGGATTTGCCATTGCATCACTTCAGGAGCGTATCCGCACATACAACGGGGATGCTATGGAGATTATCCGGAGTATTGAGGGGAGTTTCGACATTGTCTACATAGATGCAGACAAAAGACTCTATAGTGATTTTTTCAATCTGGTAAAGGATAGAGTGGTCAAAGGGGGGTGGATACTTGCTGACAATGTTGACTGGAGCGGCAAGATCTATTCGGAAAAAGACCATAAGGACAGGCAGACTGCCTCTATCATAGCCTTCAGGGATATGATTCTCAAAGAAAAAGGATTCAGGACCACAATCCTGCCCATTAGAGATGGTCTTGCCGTTATGAAAAAATTATAACGCCAAAGCATATGCCTATGAAAGTCACTTTTTTAATGGTTGGAAAGAGCTCATTCCCTTTCGTCAGAGAGGGAATGGAGATGTACGAAAAGAGGATATCCCGCTACCTTTCCTACGAAAGGATAGAGATTCCAGATCTCTCCGGCACCTCTTCCTTCACCAGAGAGCAGGTCAAGGAGAGAGAGGCGGACCTCATTCTGAAAAAATTGAAGAAGACAGACGAAGTTATACTGTTGGATGAAAGGGGCAGCAGATATACCTCGGTCAAATGGGCTGCATTCATAGAACAGAAAATCAATACAGGCTGTAAGAGTCTTGTATTCATAATAGGTGGAGCATACGGATTTTCAGGAAGACTCTATGAAAGGGCTTCGTCCCGTCTCTCGCTCTCTGATATGACATTTTCACATCAGATTATAAGACTCTTCTTTACCGAACAGCTCTACCGCGCAATGACAATAATCAAGGGAGAACCCTATCACAACGAGTAATGAAAAAGTATCCTGTCACTATATTGTGGTGCACTGCCATAGCACTCTTCATCATATCTTCACTCGACATACATACCTATTCTACGGAGAGTGTCCGCAGGAGGGTAGAGAAAAAGCTGAACAAAAGAGAGATGAGGCTGGAGAAGTATATCGGGGAGGCATTCGATACCCCCGCAACCGAATGGCCCGATATCAAGAACTTCCCCGAGGACATGGTATTGTACAAATATGTGGCTGATACACTGCAGAGCTGGATTAACGTTTTGCCCACAGGAAATGACGAGGTGAATCTCTTCCCTTCGTGGTACCGCATACACGACATGAGTAACAGGAATATGTTCAATACTCCCCTCTCATATCTGAGCGACCGTGAGCAGTATGTCAACCTCGGTCCTAACTGGTACCTGCTAAAGATTCATACCCGAGGCGAATCCAAGATTATCTCCGGTATTCTTATCAAGACACAATACTCAGCAGAAAGTTCAATCCTGAAAAATTCGATCAACAGGAAAATCGGCCTCTCATCCAGATACAATACGGTCCAGATATATGAAGATGACGGATATGTAGTCCATTCAATCAGTGGGGAGCCTCTCTTCAGCATAATTGACACACAGCCACTTCCTGCAAAAAAGGGGATCACATTCCTCAAATGGCTTGCCATCCTGCTTGCAGGGACTGCAATAATATACCACCACTACCTCCACAGAAATTCGAGATCACTGCTATTGTCTTGGCTTGCCCTCTCTTTTTTCTTCTACGGCACTACACAGGCATTGCAAGGCGTATCATCCAATGCAGAATTCTTCTCGCCAATGGTCTACGCAGACGGGATATACTTTGACTCACTGGCAAAACTGGTGACATTCAACACGTACCTTTTCTCTTGCATATTGCTCCTTTTTCTCTCCAGAAAAATGTTTCTCGAAAAGAAAAAGAAGAATTCCTATAAAAGAAGCAGAATCATAAAGACAATCGGATTCTCACTTCTTACACTTTTTTATACATTCCACCTCCATTCATCGCTGAGATCTCTGATTCTCAACTCGGCAATTAACCTTGACATATCCAAAATCAATTTTGTAAACAACACGACAATAATAATATACCTCTCCTACGCACTATTGTTTTTAGGACTTATGTTCCTAATCCACATAGTAGGGCGTCTCCTGTCAGACAAATCAGGAAAGTTCGGGACAATCTTTTCAAACAAATGGAGCCTGCTCTATATCATTTGCATCTCGATATATACCACCGCCATGCTTGGGGGCTATGGATTCAAGAGAGAGTGTAACAATCTGCGCATCCTCACCACAAGACTTGCGACAGAGAGAGATCCGGCAGTTGAAATCCAGCTCCAACGCATCGAGAAAGAGATCCTCAGAGACCCACATATCAAGTACCTGGTTACCCTACCTAACTCCAACAACCTGATATACAACACTATTATAGAAAAATATTTCTGGAATATCTCCAGAAACTACTACATCAACATAACCGTCTGCCAGCCACAGGGAAGAATAATAACTAAAGAGTATCCCACCCCTGTGATGTGCTACAACTACTTCGACAACCTTATCAACCGGTATGGACAGAAGTTGTCAAATAGCTCGGCATTCCTCTTTATGGACTACTTCTCCAGTTCCATAAATTATATGGGAGTCTTCAGCATCATAGGCCGAAACATTAACTACAATCTCTACATCGAAATTGAATCCAAGGAGACAAAGGAGAATGCCGGATACCCATTCCTTCTGCTCAACAGCAAGGAAATCCAGAAGGCTCAGATCACCTTCCCCTACTCTTACGCCAAATACCGTAACAACAGACTCATTACCAGTAGCGGAAGGTATAACTTCCCGGTAAGTTTCAACACCGAAGAGACACCGGAAGGATTCAGTGTCAGCAAGAAAGAAGATACAAGGCTCTTCGTCAATAATTTTCCGGGAGGCAAGACAGTATTGGTCACAAGACCTAAGCAAAACAACCTCATCCACCTTCTGAACCTCTCATACGTAATTCTTACATACTCTATCATTATACTGAGTTTCAATAGTTTTCTCAAAAAGAGAAACAGAAGGAACAGAATAAAGAAGGTATTCCACCATTCTCTCAGAACCAGAATAACTGTCATAATAACTGCCATTTTAGTGATTGCTCTTGTCTTTATGGCAGTGAGCAGTGTTGTATTTCTCTATAAGTACATCAATAACAACATAAACTCCAGAATGGAAGAGCGCATGCTCTCCGTACAGAGTTCACTGTCGAAAATCGCGAGGACGTCAGAACAGTACAACAAACTTAACCTGCTCGAGGTTTTCAATGGAATGGATCTGATTTCCAAGAGCACCAATGTCGACATCAACCTGTTCGATCCTTTAGGAAGCCTCATTAGGTCTACACGCAACGAAATCTTCAACGAGTACATAGTAAGCACAAGAATGAACCCGCAGGCATATCGTGAGATAGTCTATAACCACAAGATGCACTCCGTCCTTCACGAAAACATCTCGGGACTCGAATATTACTCACTCTATACTCCGATATACAATGAAAAAGGAGTGCTGCTGGCTATTGCGAATATTCCTTACTTTGTCAACAACAGGGACTTCAAATATGATGCACCATCAATTATCGCTACCATCATAAACCTCTACATACTGCTTATAATAGGTGCAATTCTGACAGGTATAACCATTGCAAACTCTATCACAAGGCCACTCAGGTCCATCAGCAAGAGCATGAGTGAAATGGATATCACCAACAAGGCAGAACACATTGATTACAAAGCAAACGATGAATTAGGACTGTTGGTGGGCAGCTACAATAAGATGATAGACGACCTCGATTCCAAGACAAGCGAACTTGCCAAGAGAGAACGCGAAGAGGCATGGAGTTCTATGGCACGCCAGATAGCCCACGAGATCAAGAACCCGCTCACCCCCATGAAGCTGAGCATCCAGCTTCTGCTGAAGATGAAGAAGAACAACATTCCCGGTTGGGAAGAGAGATTTGACAAGACCTCTGCTTCATTACTCGAGCAGATTGATATCCTGACCAACACGGCAAACGAGTTCTCCAATTTCGCCAAAATCTATAGCGATGCCATCTCCAATATCAATCTCGATCAGATGATAAAAGAGCAAATCGCCCTCTTCGACACACAAGAAAGCATCAGCCTTCTATACAGATGCGAAACAGATGAGGACACTATAATAAAAGGACGAAAAACACAGCTGGTAAGGGTACTTGTAAACCTTATAACCAATTCAGTCCAATCAATAGAGAACGATGGAAGCGGCACGATTCTCATCACACTGGATTCCGAAGAACAGATGTACAGAGTAAGAGTAGAAGATAGTGGCAAGGGGGTAAGCGAGGAGAACCTTCACAAGCTCTTCACCCCGAACTTCACTACCAAGAGCAGCGGTACCGGGATAGGACTTGCCATCTGCAAGACCATAATCAAGGACAGCAACGGAGATATTTTCTACAGCCAGTCTAAAGAACTCGGGGGCGCCTGCTTCACGATACTGCTGCCCAAGCTCAAAGAGGACCTTTAGCCGGAGCAGATTAGGCAGGAATAGCGAAGGTAATTACATCATCCTTTGTTATCCTTCCATTTGACAGGATAAGCAACCTCTCCACTACATTCCTCAATTCACGTATATTTCCGCTCCATCCGTAGTTGCACAACTCCTGCATTGCATCGGCATCTACGGACATCACCGGTTTGCCAGTCTCTGAACAGATCTTCTTGATAAAATAGTCAACCAGCAGAGGTATGTCGGTAGCTCTCTCTTTCAATGAAGGGACAGGTATCACTATGACACTCAGACGATGATAGAGGTCTTCCCTGAATCTGCCATTTGCGATCTCCTCCTTGAGATTCTTGTTGGTAGCCGCTACCACACGTACATTCACATTAATATCCTTGTCGCTACCCACTCTGGATAGTTTATTTTCTTGGAGTACACGAAGAACCTTTGCCTGAGCGGCCAGGCTCATATCTCCTATCTCATCGAGGAAGAGTGTTCCTCCGTCAGCCTGTTCAAACTTTCCTTTATGCTGTTTTACCGCAGAGGTGAATGCCCCTTTCTCGTGACCAAAAAGTTCACTTTCAATAAGTTCAGAAGGGATTGCAGCACAGTTGACCTCAATGAAAGGCATTCTTGCCCTTTCACTCTTTTCATGAAGCCACCTTGCGACCAGTTCCTTGCCGGTTCCGTTAGGACCGGTAATGAGCACTCGCGCATCTGTGGGGGCCACCCTGTCTATCATATTCTTGATTTTGATTATAGGCTCTGACTCTCCTATTATCTCCTGTACTCCGGATACCTTCTTTTTAAGTATTTTAGTCTCTCTAACCAAGGAATCCTTCTCTGTAGCATTCTTGAGTGTAATCAGCAGACGGTTCAGATCCAGCGGTTTCTGGATAAAGTCGAAAGCGCCTTTTTTTATACATTCAACAGCAGTATCTATAGACCCGTGACCGGTTATCATCACCACAGGCGAGTCAACACCTTTTGCCTGGAACTGTTCGAGCAGTTCAATGCCGTCCATATTAGGCATTTTTATGTCACTGAAAATAACATCAAAGCGTGTAGATGCGACACTCTCCAGAGCCATCAGCCCATTTTCCGCCAATACCACCTGGTGTCCCTCGAATTCCAAAATCTCTTTCAGGGCGTTTCTAATGCTCCTTTCATCATCTATAACTAAAATCTTCATATTATTGTCGTTTTGCCATGGCAAATATACAATAAAAAGTATTATATTTGTAATTATGAGAAGAGGGATAATAATCGCATTGGATGGCTACTCATCTACAGGCAAAAGTACATTTGCCAAAATGATCGCACGCAAGCTCGGATACATCTACATAGATACCGGTGCCATTTACCGTGCAATAACACTATATGCCATTGACTCAGGATTCATAATCAACGAATCTGAAATAAACACCGAACTTCTTTTGAAGAGCATCAAGGAAGAGAGGATTTCTGTCTACTTCAGAACACTGCCCCCCGAGAACAAATCGTGCACATTCTTGAACGGGGCTAATGTAGAAAACGAAATAAGAACTCTTAAGGTCTCAGGATTGGTCAGTATTGTAGCTGCAATTCCATTTGTGAGGGAGTTTGTAGATATTATCCTCCATAGAATTGGCCAAGAGGGGGGAGTCGTGATGGATGGACGGGACATAGGGACAGCTGTATTTCCCAATGCCCAGCTGAAAATCTTCATGACGGCAGATCCTGAAATCAGAGCTGAAAGGAGGCTCAAAGAGATGCTTGCATCGGGTGAGAATGCCAAATTCGAGGATGTTCTTGAGAACATACGCAAGAGGGACTATATGGATACCCATCGTGCCACCAGTCCCCTAACCATGGCTCCTGACGCCATCCTATTGGATAACAGCCACCTCACCTTGGACGAACAACTCCTTTGGATAGAACAGATACTTCAACAGAAACAAATTATATGAAAATTATTATAGACGAACATTCAGGATGCTGCAATGGAGTTGCAAGAGCGATAAAGAGAGCAGAAGAGGCCCTGGCTCAGAATAATACACTCAACTGTCTGGGACCCATTGTCCACAATGAAGCGGAAATTGAAAGACTTGGAAAGATGGGACTCCGTACCGTATCAATAGATGATTTCCCAAATCTCAAAGGTGAAAAAGTACTTATAAGGGCACACGGCGAACCGCCACATACATACCATAAAGCAGGCATCTATTCAATAGAACTTATAGACTGTACCTGCCCCGTTGTTTTGGCATTGCAAAAGAAGATTAAAAGCGCATACGAGCAGATTTCCGTCATGGGTGGCAAGGTGGTGATTTTCGGAAAGAAGGGGCATGCAGAGGTGAACGGTCTGGTGGGTCAGACACACTCGAACGCCATTGTAGTGGACTCTCTTGCCCAGTTCAAGGAACTGCTTGAAAAAGGGACTCTCACCACGGACATGCCTGTCGAACTCTTCTCACAGACTACAAAAGATCCGCAGGAATACGAAGAACTCGGCAACTATATGACCTCCATCTTTCCCAAAGGTATGGTGAACATTCACAATACAATATGCAAACAGGTTACCTCACGGCATCATACACTTGTAGATTTCGCCAAAAAGTGCGACATAATCTTCTTTGTATGCGGCAAGGAGAGTTCGAACGGAAACGTTCTATACGAACTCTGCCGTTCAATAAACCCCAGATCCTACCGCGTAGAGTTTGCCAGACAGATAGACAGAAGCCTCATCAAAGAGAACGATACAGTAGGTATCTGCGGTGCTGCATCCACTACAAGATGGCAATTGGAAAGTGCCTCAGAGTATATTTTGGCAGAAAAGTAATTTTTTCTAAATTTGCGCCCCTATTCAATGCAACAATATTTATTTACATACATATATGGCAACAACAGCAGATTTCAAAAACGGACTCTACTTCAACTATGAAGGAAAACCCGTATCAATCATCTGGTTCCAGCACGTTAAACCAGGAAAAGGCCCCGCTTTCGTAAAGACCAAACTCAGAAATCTCGAAAACGGCAAAATCCTTGACAGAACCTTCACTGCAGGTGAAAAAATTGAACTCATCAGTGTAGAAAGAAGACCTTATCAGTACCTCTACAAAGATGATATGGGATTCAACTTCATGCATACCGAAACTTTCGAACAGGTCAGCATCGCCCCTGAAATGGTTGAGAACGCAGACCTTATGAAAGAGGGACAGAATGTCGAAATGATGTTCCTCGCTGACGAAGAAAAGTGTCTCACTTGTGAACTTCCCACCTACGTTGAACTTGAAGTAACCTACACCGAGCCCGCAGTCAAAGGTGACACAGCTTCAACCAATGCGATGAAGGCTTGTACTCTCGAAACCGGCGCTGAAATCATGGTTCCCCTCTTCATCAATCAGGGTGACAAAATCAAAGTAAACACCACTGACCGTTCATACGGTGAACGCGTCAAATAGTTTCCTGACATTCACATAATTATAAAGAGATCGGCATTGAATCCGGTCTCTTTTTATTTTATCTGCCAAATCCCCCTCTTTGATTCATCCTGATTCCACTGCACCTGCCATACTCTTCCGTCAATCTGATCCAAAAGAAGGAAATTAAAAGAGTTTTCTGTCGGGTATAGAAAAAAACGACCGGGAACAGCATCTTCCCCCTCAGCTAAAGGCTCATTATTGAGAGGATACTGCATTTGATTGGAATCTGTGCTATATTGGACATGGCATATAACGCCATTTCTAGTGTCAAGCTTCAAGAAAGTCCAGGCATTATTAGTCTGAAATAATCTGAAATTGACATTATTGTCAGGAGATGATATTGTCAGCCTGGTATTAGAATTATTGTAATTCTGGGCATTGGCCGAAAATGCAATAAGAGAGCTGACGATAATGAAAAAAAACCTAAGCATACTTTAAACCTTTTGTAGTATTAGTACAAATATAATGTATTTTATTTAATTCCCTTCAGGTCTTTTCGTATATGCCGACTTGGTGATTGGCATTGAAGAATCCGCTACCATCTTCAACATCTCTTCATCTCCCGCAGGGTACACAGTATGAAGAGTGTATGATCTGGACGAATGAGAGTATAGAGGGATGAGGCATGAGCCCGTAGCAAAGAAATACATAGTGATGACAATCTTTATGGCTGCATCTATTTCTTGCTCAGATGCAGTAGGTGAGATGTGTGCTTCATCGTTGCGCCATTCCTTTAACATCAGGAGGTATTGATATAGTGTCTGATAGGCTGGCTTGTCGCTGAACTTCAACGTCCAGAGCGGACGCACCGCATAGATGACATCTTTCCAGGTTACCTTATTTCCCTCGTATTGAGGTGTAACCTCCTTACCCTCTGTCAGGTAGTAAAGCTTCTTGAGGTATGCCTCAAACTTGGTGACGAGCATATTGAATGCCACGTGTTTATCTACGATAGTAGCTTCCTTGGCAAAGAGATCGGAAAAAGCCCTGTTGATGAAGTATCCCACACCATCCAGCGTTTCGAGAGTCTCTTCACCCAAGACATAGAATACGCTGTCCAGCACCTTTTCTTGCTGACGCATATATGAATCCACCTCAGCAAGTGTACCATTGAGTATGCCCTTGATGCCGAACCTGATTTTGTCAATATCCAACACAGGTTCTTCAACAGGTTTTTCAACAGGTTTTTCCTCTTTTTCCAAGGTTATATCATCTTGGAGCAATGCCAATAGAATATGCTCACGAGCCACTGGATCCAAGATGAACTTACGTAATATCTGGTCAGCCTTGGGGATTACAAGGAATGTCGGGCAGTCTGTTCCATTTATCCTTTTGAGGAACTCACGAGTTTTCTGCAAGTTGAGTGTGAGCTTCAGATTCTCAAAGCGGTTGAACTCATTGATATTCTGTTCATTCACATCACTGCTCATAATATTGATAAGCTGGCTTTCATTGACCCCTGTCGCCTCGCTCAGATTCTTGATTTGCTTCTTCAGCTCGCTTACCTGATATTCGGCAATATAGTCATTGATGGTCTTGCCTGATTCCAGATGCAGGTCACCACTCTGGATGTCATGCAGGACAATGATGGCTGTACGCTGGTCTTTCTGTGAGAGTGAGGCAAAGTTCTTGCACAGTTCCTCTTGAGCCACTTTAGTCATCTCACTTCCAGGTCCTTCAGTATAGAGATTCTTAATGAACTTCTGGAATTTCGAATCGATAAACTCCGCATTTATAGTACCCGTACCGGTTTCAGTGATGTAGGTATCAATCTGATACTCCCATTGGTCTTTGGGGTCTGAGGGACATACTTGTTCAAATAGCTCACGGTAACGCTGAAGCAGGATGAGATAGGTCTGCTCGTCCAGTTCCATCTTGACCGTCGTATAGGTACTGCCGTGGTGAAACTCATATTCGTTCTTCTCCCACAGGAAGCCCTGTAGTTTGGCAGCCTCTAACAGATGGGTCATCTCGCTGAAACACTTGGCAAACATATTCCTGTCCACACGAGTATCAGGCAACTTTTCGAAGTTCATGATATTATGTGAATGGAATATGTCTCGTATGGAAAGGAATCGCTGGTTGATATTCGAAAGATTCTTCTCCAGTTTATCGACGAACACACCAAGCGGTCTGTCGACATACACATCCAGAGCATCTTTGATGTTCTGCTCCATCGTGTAAGGATAGGAGTAGTACTTGATAGTACCAAAGGGCTTATCGGGACCAAACAGACGGTTGGTGCGCGAGAAGGCTTGAATGATATCGACATACTTCATCACCTTATCCACATAGAGTGTGTTGATCCATTTCGAGTCATATCCGGTAAGCATCTGAGTGACCACTATCAACAGGTCTATCTGCTTCGTGTGGTCGTTCTCTATTCCGATATAGGGCTTCTTGTGCGCCAGACGCTTGGCCACATCTTTCTTGTACTGCGCATAATTGGCGAGCCGATAGTTCATGCCATACTTGGCATTGTAGTCGGTAAGCATCTGGTTGATGGCATCTTCGCGCACGATGCCGCCGTCACTGTTGTCGATGTTGTTGTCAAACACAGCCACGACGTTCAGCGAGGGGTGATACTGCTTGAAGAGCTGGTAGTAGGCGATGGCCTCGGGTATGTTCTTCGTGGCCAGCATAGCGTGGAACTTGCCATTCTTGCTCAGCTTCTCACGGCTCTTCATGATGTCGTTGGCCACCACGATATGGTGCTTGTCACACTGATAGATGTCCTTGGGCAGGTAGGCCTCAATGCCACGCATCGGCTTGCCGTTCTCCGTGTAGCTTTCAGGCATCTGCAGTTGGTTTACGAAACGGTCGTAAATTTTGGAGAGTTCTTCGTCCCCATCAATGAGCTGGAGATATTCCTCCACCGATTTCTTCGTTATAGGCTCGTCAGGGGTACGTTCTTTGAGTTTCAGGTCAATCTGACGGAATGCCACAAGCTCACGAAGCTCGTTCTCATCGTATGTGTTTACCATATAGGGGTCGAAACCAAGCACATTGCCGTCTGGAATACCGCTGGCAATGGTATATTTGTGCAGCATATCACCGAAGAGTGTCTCGGTGGTAATCTCGTTTTTGGCATTCTCTTCAAACACAGGAGTGCCTGTGAAACCAAAAAACAACGCACGCGGGAAGGTGTGCTTTATGCTGACTAACATCTCACCAAACACGCTGCGGTGACATTCATCGATGATAAATACAAGACGTTTCTTGCCTATCTTGTCAATCAGTTCCTTCGTGAGGGTTCCACCACCAGATATAGCGGCTCCCTCCTTGATGTTGCTCATCTTCTGGATGGAGGTGACAATGAGACGGTCGTCGTTGTCTATGCTTTTGAGTTTGGAGAGCAGCACAGAAGTATCTGCCGTATCCTGTATTTCATCGCTCTGGTCGGCAAAGCCGCGATATTCGTCGAGCGACTGCAGGGCCAGTTCGATGCGGTCGAGCAGGAACACCACCTTGTCGGCATCTCCACTCTTGGCAATGAGTTCGGCACTCTTGAACGATGACATCGTCTTGCCCGAACCCGTGGTGTGCCAGATATAGCCACCCCGGTGCAAGTGGTCGTTCCAGTTGGTCTCCTTCACCCTGTCGCTGATTTTGCTCACAGCAAAATACTGGTAGCTGCGGAGCACCTTAAGCGTCTTGTCCTTGTCGTCGGCAATGGTGTAGAAGCCCACCATCTGGTGTGCCATAGGTATGGAGAGCAGGTTGGTCGCCACCTGTTTCCAGTCGCGCACGATAACATTGTTGAAGTCCTCCCAATGGAAATAGAACTGTGGTGAGAAGCGTTCTTCCGTGCCGGGGTTGGCAAAGTAGAGTGTCTCTTCGGGAGTCATCGCCACATAGATTTGCACCATCGAGAAGATACCGCTTTGGAATACACCTTCATGCACATATCGCTTAATCTGGAAGCAGGCCTGGCTGACATCCACCTTGCTTCGTTTCAGTTCGATATGGATGACGGGCATACCATTGATGAGCAGCATCACGTCGCCACGGCGGTCACCTCTCATCTCCCCGGCAGTCTTGAACTTAGGCTGTCGAACTATCTGGTAGCGGCTCTGTCCCGAAGAAATCTCCATTGGGTCGAATATCTTCAGATAGACCTCCTTGCCGAAATTGTTAGTGTCGGCTTCATTGTCGCGCTTGATGCACACCTGCTTGGCGTTAATGAAGCGGTTCATCTCGTAGGGCGAGCTCACCATATTCACCTTGTCCATCACCTGCTGCATCTCTGAGGCGGTCAGCGGATAGTTACCTAACTTGTCTATCTCGCGGTTGTTATCGTAGATTATACGGGCCCAGTTTTCCACTAACTGCTCTTCGGTGGGGTTCATGATGACCTCGTTCCATCCGTGTCCGAGCAGGTGGTTGGTCAATGCCTCTTCAAAGGCAAGTTCTTTAATGAAGCTTTGTATGTTGTCAGCCATAATACGTTCTGTTTTATTGTTTAGTATC